>CAYGVK010000007.1:0-16799 GCA_964353375.1 Candidatus Woesearchaeota archaeon | reverse complement strand
CTTTAAAGTAATAAATTAAAATGACTAACACTACATCATCTTTAAAAATTCAAAACATTGTTGCAACTACTTCTTTAGGAAAAAACGTTTCTCTAACAAAGCTTGCTAAAACACAGCCAAACACAGAATATAACCCAGAACAGTTTCCAGGACTTGTTTTAAGAGTAAAAAAACCAAAATCAGCTGTTTTGGTTTTTTCTTCAGGAAATTTAGTATGTACAGGAACAAAATCAGTGGCTCAAGTAAAAGAAGTTATTCAAAGTGTCATTAAGACTTTAAGAAAAATAAATGTAAAGGTTACTGATAAACCAAAAATAACTGTCCAGAATATTGTTGCTTCTGGTGAAATTCAAATGAAACTAGATTTGAATTTTTTGGCTTTAGAGCTTGAAAACACAGAATATGAACCAGAACAATTTCCAGGTTTAGTTTATAAATTAGAACAACCAAATGCAACTTTCTTATTATTTAGCAATGGAAAACTAGTATGCACAGGAACAAAAAACAAGCAACAACTAGAAGATTCAATGACTCAATTAAGCAAAAAGCTTAAACAAGCTAATGCCCAATTGAAATAATATTATATACAAAAACAAGTTTTCTATAAGATAAATGCTTTTAAAGGAACTAGACAATCTCCTGATATTTTTTAATAAGCAAGAGGCTTAAAGTTAAAACAGTAAGAACATTAGAAGAACTTTAACCTTATATATACATTCTAATATATTAAACTATTTAAAACTGCAATCCTGTTTTAAATTATGGATATAAAAAAGGGTAGTGAAGAGCTTATCACAGAATCAAAATCATTTTTCAATGAATATAAAAAACAAATAGGAGAAAGCATAAGAAAAGGCAAAAAAGTAATTTATATAGATTTTAATGATTTAGCTTCTAGTTCTCCTGTTTTAGCAGAAGCTTTAATAGCAAACCCAGAAGAAGTTCTTCAATTAATAGAAGTCGCTTTAGAAGAAACAGGTTTAATTAAAAATCCAAGAATAAGATTTCTTAATCTCCCTGAAACCCAATCTATAAAAATAAGGAACATAAGGGCTGTTCATCTTAATAAATTAATAAGTTTTGAAGGAATAGTCAGGCAGGCTTCTGAAGTCAGGCCACAGGTAATTAATGCTAAGTTTGAATGTCCTTCATGCGGTACTGTAATTTCTGTTTTACAAATTGAAAAAAAATTCAGAGAACCTACAAGATGTTCATGTGGAAGAAAAGGACATTTTAGATTAATAAACAAATCAATGGTAGATGCCCAAAGATTAGTAATTGAAGAATCCTCTGAATCATTATTAGGAGGAGAACAACCTCGTAGAATATCTATTTTCTTAAAAGAAGATTTAGTAGAGCCTAAAATGGAAGAAAAAACAACACCTGGAAGCAAAGTAAGAATATTAGGTATTTTAAAGGAAGTCCCTATTCCTCTTCCTTCAGGTGCAATATCAACAAGATTTGACTTAGCAATAGAAGCAAATAATTTAATTCCATTAGAAACATCATTTGAAGAATTAGATATAGACGAAGAAGATGAAAGGCAAATATTAGAACTTTCTGAAGATCCTGAAGTTTTTAGAAAACTCAGAGACAGTATTGCTCCAAGTATTTATGGTTATAGTGAAATAAAAGAAGCATTAGTTCTGCAAATGTTTGGTGGTATAAAAAAAATAACAAGAGAAGGAACAGCTTCAAGAGGAGATATACATATTTTATTAATGGGAGACCCAGGAGTTGCAAAATCAGTTACTTTAAAATTTATCTCAGACGTTGCTCCAAGGGGAAGATATATTGTAGGAAGAGCTACATCAGGAGCAGGGATAACAGCAACTGTTGTAAAAGACGAATTTTTAAAAGGATGGGCTTTAGAAGCAGGTGCAATGGTTTTAGCTAACAAAGGAATTGTCTGTATAGATGAAATTGAAAAAATGGATGCAACAGACAGAAGCGCAATGCATGAAGCAATGGAGCAACAAACAGTTACAATAAGCAAGGCTAATGTACAGGCGACATTAACAGCAGAGACTTCTGTATTAGCAGCAGGAAATCCAAAATTAGGAAGATTTGACCCTTTACAATCAATTTCTCAGCAAATAGATTTGCCTCCAACTTTATTAAATAGATTTGACATTATATTTACTTTAAGAGATTTGCCTGATAAAGCCCAAGATGAGGCAATAGCAACCCATGTTTTAAGTATGCACCAGCAAAAAGAACTTAAAATAGAAGTTGAAAGAGATTTATTTAGAAAATATATTGCCTATGCAAAGCAAAAAATGAAACCAAAACTAACAAATGAAGCTTTAGAAGAAATAAAAAGTTTTTATGTTAATTTAAGAGCCAAGCAAAGTTCAGGTGATATAACAGGAATGAGGCCCATCCCTATTTCAGCAAGACAATTACAAGGATTAGTTCGTTTAAGTGAAGCACATGCAAAATCAAGATTAAGCAAAAAAGTAGAAAAACAAGATGCCCAGGTAGCTATTTCATTAATGAAATATTATTTAATGCAAGTTGGTTATGATTATGAAACAAAAACATTTGACATAGACAGGTTTACAACAAATGTAAGCACAAGCCAGAGAAACAAAATATTATTATTAAGAGAAACAATAACAAAATTAGAAGACAAATACGGAAAAATGATTCCATTAGATGAATTAGAAAAAGAATTAAAAACAGAGATTTCTCAAGAAGATATTGAAAATGCCCTTGAACAATTAAAAAAATCAGGTGATATTTTCCAGCCCAAACAAGGGTTTGTCCAAAAGATTTAACGCTCGCTTCGCTCTTTGCGCAGAGCTCGCTCGCTTTTCATTGTATTACTTCTCGTCGCTCGTTCCACTCGCTCCTCGCTTTTTCATAATATGATTAATACAAAATCGATTTTCAATTCATTGTATCAAATCCAAGCGTTCTATAATACTAATAATATTCGCTCACTTTGTTCGCTCGCTTTTTCATAAAACTAATAACCTCGACTCATCTAGCTACTGTCAGTTCAAGTAATGCGTTCTGCAGTATTAATGATAATGAGCGAGTGCGATGTGCAGGAGCACGAGCGAGTTTGCGAGTATAGCAAGATAAAGTACTCAAAAACATAAATAAAAGATTTATGTTCTTATAAACATAAATCTTTAAAAAACGATTTTAACTTCTTTAAAAATGTCTGAGTTTAAAAAAAGAGAAATTGCATATAAATTAAGAATAGGTGATTTGTTAAGAGGAAAACCAATATTAGAACAATCACAAGATTCTAATAGATTATTATTTGTTGAACTTGGAGATAAAAAACTTGTGAGAGTAAATATTGTTGCAAATGTAATTGACAAATTTAATTCAGAAGGTGAAAGAAGATTTGCTTCTCTAACTTTAGATGATGCAAGCGGGCAAATAAGACTAAGATTATTTGGAGAAGATATATTAAAATTTGAAAGCCTTGTTCAAGGAGATACTTTAATGATTATTGGTTTATTAAGAAGTTTTAATAATGAACTTTATATTTTGCCTGAAATAATTAAAAAAATAGAACCTCGTTATTTGTTAATTAGAAAACTTGAGATTGAAAAACTAAACCCCAAAATAACTTCAGAAGACAAAGAAAAAATCAGGGCATTTAGAGATCAATTAATAGAAATAATTAAACAAGCAGAATCTGTTGGTGGAATTGAAACAGATGAAATATTAAATAAAATTAACGGTCCTGCAAATATAATATCAGAAGAAATTAAAAGACTTTTAGAAGAAGGAATTATTTATGAGCCAAGTCCAAGTAAGCTAAGGTATTTAGGGTAATCGCTCGCCCTCCTGCACATCGGGCTCGCTTATTAACTCACAAGCCTGCTCGCTGTTTATTTTATTTTAGTCTCGCAAACTTACTCGCACTCGCCTCGCTCGTTATTTGTAATGTCAGAAATTAAACCACATCTTTTAAGAGGTGGATGCTAGTTTGTTTTAATTTCTGAGCATCCAAAAAATAAGTGCCTATTATTTTTTTGATGTTAATAATATAATAACAAAATAGATTAAAAAGCGGAGCGAGCACTGCGCAAAGTGCGAGCGGAGCGAAGATGTTAAAAATCAAAACATATATTTAAAAATCTTATATTTCTCTCATAAACATGGAAAACTACGAAGAACTATTAAACCAAGCATATGAAAAAGTAAAACCTATTGAACAATCTATTAAAAGATTTGAAATACTAAAAATAGAAGGACATGTAGAAGGAACAAAGACAATTCTTACTAATCTACCTCAAATTGCTTCATATTTAAGACGAGATATTAATCATTTGCTTAAATTTCTTTTAAGAGAACTTGCAACATCAGGTGGATTTAAAGAAAATAGATTAATTTTACAAAGAAAAATATCTTCTCAATTAATAAATGACAAAATTCAAGAATATGTCAATGAATTTGTTATATGCAAAGAATGCAAAAAACCAGATACAGAACTTATAAAAGAAGGCCCTTTTATGTTTATGCATTGCCTTGCTTGCGGTGCAAAACACAGTGTAAGAGCTAAAATTTAAAATGTCAACAATAAAACCAAATCAATTAGAAAATTCATTAAGATTATGTGCAAGAGCATTAACTGCGAGAAGAGGATATAATCAAAGAACTCAACAAACTGCTATTGAACATTTAATAAGAACATTATCTAGATTACATCCCGTGGATTTAGGAAGCCCTATCAGGATATACCAAACAGAACAAGCAACATATATACAATTCCATAGCAGATTATCAAAAAACCAAGAATTATGTATTTGCATATAATTTTCACATAAAATCCAATATATAAACATTTAAAAAACAAAATTTCCTAAGAAAAATAGATATTGAATAAATATAAAGGAGGAAAAAATGACTGAAGCATATTGTGTAAAGTGTAAGAAAAAAGTGCAAATGCAGAATGGAAAAGAAATGAAGACAAAAAGAGGCACAAAAATGATGAAAGGAAAGTGCCCTCATTGTGGAATTACTGTCTGCAGAATAGGTGGATAAATCCTTTTCATTTTTATATTTTTAATTTAAATATATAAGAGACTATGCACATAAAAATCCATGAATCTTATAGAACAATAGTTGCATTAACTGATTCTCATTTAATTGGAAAAAAATTTGAACAGGGCAAATTTCAAATAGAAGTAAATGAAAATTTCTTTAAAGGAGAGGAAAAGTCTAAAAAAGAGGTTCTAAACATTTTAAAAGACATGAAAAAAGAAGATGCTACTTTTAATATAGTAGGCAAAGAATCTATTGAAACTGCTTTAGAAGCAGGAGTAATCACAAAACAAGGAATTATAAAAATTCAAAACATTCCTGTTGCTTTAGTTTTGTTGTAACATTTACCTTCTTTTTCTTAATTGTCTTAAACATGCTTTTTGCATTTTAAACAAATCATCTTCATCAGATACTGCACCAATTACCAAAACAGCTTCTGTTGTTGCTTGTAAATAAGGTTTTATAGGATTTCCAGATTCATCCTTCACTTTATCATCCATACTTCTAAAAACAGTAATCTGATTATAGGGTGGCCTTTGGCTTGGCACTCCAGCATAAAGATGTTTTGCTACAGTTTTTCCAACTTGCTCAACATTCTCACAAGACTCCCAAAATCTCTGAGCAGTTATATCAAATAAAGAAAACTTAAATAAAATAGATTCAGTTCTTTCATCTTTCTTATCTCCTCGCCTACAATACCTCAAGTCCACACGTTCCATATCAATTTTGATAATTCACACTTAAAAAGCATTTATATCATCAAATATATATTCTTAACATTTATAAATCACATTTCTTATTCATTAACATGAAATTCAAAGACAAATCTAAGAAAAAAAAGCAAATTTCATCATTTCAAAATCAAGAACAAGAAAATGTTGTTTTAAGAGTTAGAACTCCAAGAGGAAAAGAAGTTTTAGGAATAGTTGAGCAAAGATTAGGAGCAAATAGAATGATGATTAAATGTTTAGATGGAAAACAAAGAAACTGCAGAATTCCAGGAAGTTTAAAAAGAGGATTATGGATTCGCCCAGGAGATGTTGTAATAGTTGAACCATGGGAATTTGAAGGAGATAAAAAAGGGGACATAATATATAAATATAAACCTGCTGCAATTGACTGGCTTAAAAGAAAAGGATTTTTAAAAGAAATTAGCGGAGAATTTTAATTTTAAAAAATGCAAGAAACTTATGTTGAAAACATTAAAACATTAATGCAAAACAAAAACAGACTTGAAAAAGAATTAAAAATTAAAATAACAAACAAAGGAAGGCTTGTTTTTGTTTCTGGAAAAGGAGAAAATGAATATCTTGCTTTAAAAATAATTGAAGCAATTGACTTGGGATTTTCAGTTGAAAGAGCTTTATTATTAAAAGATGAAAATTTTTCTCTCCAAATTTTAAATATAAAAGATATAACTAAAAAAAAGAGCCTTAAAAACATCCGTGAAATAAGAGCAAGAATAATAGGAACACATGGAAAAACATTAAAAACATTATGCAGTCTAAGCAATTGTTTTATTGAAATTTATGATAATCAAATAGGAATAATAGGAAATATAGAAAATATAAAAGATGTTGTTCAATGTCTTATATGTTTGATACAAGGAAGCAAGCAAGGAAATGTTTATTCAAAATTAGAAAAAGCAAAGAAAAATAAAAGATTACAAGATAAGTTTTCTATAGATCTAAAGTTAAACTAATCATTTGTAAAAATCAATAAATATTAATAATAATTTATAATAAGCTACTCAAAAACAAATAAAGCAGAGCCGATTGCTAATGCTTAAGAGATATTAAAATTAAAAACAAAAATAACTAACAAATAACTTTAAATATGTAATTTTTCTCAAATCATTATGTCTCGGTAGCTCAGCTGGTAGAGCATACGGCTGTTAAAACTTATTGATAGAAACCGTAGGGTCAGAGGTTCGAGTCCTCTCCGAGACGTTTTTTATTTCCAAAACCCTTTTATACTTAATTCTTTTAATACAAACATGGAATTTGACAAAGTCATAAAAAACAGAGCATCTATAAGAAAATATTCTGATAAAAAACCAGATTATGAAAAAATAATAAAATGTTTAGAAGCTGCAAATTCAGCTCCAAGCCCAAGCAATTTATCAATTATAAAATTTTTAATAGTAAATAATAAAGATAAAATAAAAGAAATTGCACAAGCTTGTCAGCAGGATTTTGTTGGAACAACAGATTCTTTAATTGTAGTATGTTCAGATTCAGCTCAATGCAAAAAACTTTATTATGAAAGGGCTGATAAATATATAAAACAACATGCCGGTGCTGTTATTGAAAATTTCTTATTAAAAGTAACTGATTTAGGATTAGCAAGCTGTTGGGTAGGTGCTTTTTCAGATGAAACTGTAAAAAGAATATTAGATATTCCAGACAATATAGAAATTGAAGCAATCCTTCCAATCGCATATCCTCATAAAAAAACAACTGAAAAACAAAAGCATAAAAATGAAATCTCAAAAATATTGTATTTTGATAAATGGAAAAATCAAACTAAAAACAAGCCACATATGCTAAGAGATTAATTCTAAAAAACAAAAAGGCCCAAAAAGGGCCAAAAATTATAATTTAAAATTGTCTAACAAAATCTATTCCAAGTTCTCTAAACTCGCTCTCAGATTCCTCTGCTCTGCTTATTAATCTTGCTTTTCCTAAAATATAAGGACTTGAAACACCAGTCATAATTGTAATAACTCTTATTCTTCCTTCAAACTCTTTGTTGATTCTTGCTCCTATTATAACCTGTGCTTCTGATGATATGCTTTCTGTTACTAATTTACCAATCTCACTAAATTCCTCTAATTTCATATCAGGACCGCAAGTAATATGAATCAAGGCACCTGTAGCACCTTTGTAATCCACGTCTAACAATGGATGTGTCAAAGCCTGCTTAACAGCTTGCTCAACTCTATCGCTTGAATCTGATTCTCCAATCCCAATTACAGCAACTTCACCTTTCTTCATAATTGAAGAAACATCTGCATAATCTAGGTTAATTAAACTTGGCAATGTAATTGTTTCAACAATTCCTTTTACCATAGTACTGATTAATTCATTAGCAACAGCAAAAGCTTGTTGAATAGGCAATTGTCCTGCAATATCTACTAGTCTATTATTATCTATAACAATAACAGTATCTACATTGTCTCTTAATTCTTGCAAACCAAATTCAGCCTTATCTATTCTTGCTTTTTCACATTCAAAAGGCATTGTAACAACTGCAATTACAACTGCTCCTGATTCACGAGCTTGTTGTGCAAAAACTGGCATAGCGCCTGTTCCTGTTCCTCCACCTTCTCCTCCTATGATGAAAACCATATCAGCTCCGCTCACAGCTTTTTTAATTTCTGCAAGTGATTCTTTTGCAGCTTCTCTTCCAGTCTCTGCTTTACCACCTGCACCTAATCCTTTTGTTAGCTCTCTTCCTAAAAGAATTTTATCATCTGCTTTTGTTATGCTCAAATGTAAAGCATCTGTATTTGTTCCAAAAACAGTAGCTCCATTGATTCCTTTATTAAAAAGCCAAGTAATTGCATTACAGCCTGCTCCTCCTATTCCTATAACTTTAATATTAGCTTTTCCTGCTTTTAAGCCATCAAAATTAATACTATGAGTATCTACATTATCAATAGCTTCTTTTGCAATATTTAGCACCATTTCTTTGTACCTCCTTTCACTTAATAATTTTGTATTACAAATATATTTAAATACTTGTGATGTGCATTCTATATATTGGAAAAGAGGAGTATTATAATCTTAAATAAGAAAATCACGAGAACACCTCTTCAATATCAATTCCACTAAAATTGATATAAAATTAAATAGAAGTCTCTTTAAATATTTTTCTCTAGATCAAATTTTTCAGTCTTTCAATCTTTTTCCATGTTCTTTCAAGTTTTTCATTCGCTTCTCTAATAACTAATTTCAAAAAATCATCATTAACTAATAATTTCTTATTATTCATAATTGGAAAACTCAAGCTTTCAGTACTAAGCAATTCAATCATTACTCTGCTGTCTTTTCCTTTATTAATGCTTATAATTCCGCTTCTTTTCCATCCAGATTCACGGGCTTTTCTTAATAATCTTTCAGCAGATTCAAGATTTAAACAAGCAACATGCAATATACAAGAAGTTTGCTGAAATTCAACTAAACCATTATACTTTATTCCATTCAAAGCTTTTTTTAATTCATTAAAACTTATTTTTTCATGCATTCTAAACAAAAAGACATTTTTTATTTTTTTCAAGCTTTCCTTGATTAAAACAACTCTTCCAGCACAGCTTGAAGTTGTATAATATTCTTTTTTCATATTAATCTTATTACATAAATCAGCTATCTTAGAATCCCATTCACCTATATTGGATTTATCTTTCTTAGATAATTGCTTGGTTTTTTGTTGTTGAAAGTTCATTTTATTTCAATATTTTCTTTAAAGCATTAACAGAATTTATATAAATTGGTTTGATATCCGCTTCAATTTCTTTATGAAGTTTATTAGAAATAGTTTGCTTAAATATTATTAAATTAGTTTTTCTTCCTTTATACATTAAATTATATTTCATCGCAGATATTTCAGCCATTACACCTGCTGATAATCCAAAACATATTGTAAAATCACCTAAAGTAGCTATATTACCATCAACATCATACCATGAATTAAAATTAATTTTCTCATCTATAATATCTAAATAATCTCCTATAATATATTTAGTTTTTTCCCCATAAAAAGGACACCTTGTAGGTATTGTTCCATATACTTTTTTTCCCCCTAATTTTTTATATAATTTAGCAAACTCATATGGAATTCCTCTTGCAGGCAATATAATAATTTCAGCTTTTAATTCAACTAAAAGCTTAGCTGTATTTTCTAATAATTTCTGTAATTTTTCTTTATTGACCTTTGTATATTTATGTATTATATCCAAATCACCTGTTCCAATAATTGTTACTTTCATAGTAAAATATATAAAGATTGATTTAAGAACCTTTTTACTAGAAAATGTTTAAAAAATTTAGATTTTACCTGAATTTTGAAGGAGCAAAACAATATACCGAATTAATGAGCTCTGCTTTAAGAGCTAAAAACTACACAAATATGAGGAGATTTGCTGTTACTGCTAAAAGAAGATTAGAAAGAGCAATAGCTTTATCTAAATATGCTCCGGAAATTAATATAGCGATTCTTCTGACATTATCTGATAATCTCGCTGATATATTAAATGCAATTGAAATTTATCAAAAAAAAGAAAAAGGAATACAAAAAGAGGCTGATGAAACAGGAATAAACCCAGATATTTCAAGGACATTATTTAGAATGAGAAAGAAAGAAGAATTAGAAGCAGAAGCTAAAAAAGCAGAACTTCTTGGATTGAATAAAAGAGAACCAACTGTTTCAAGAAAATATATTTTTCAATTAGAACAATCTTTAGAAGGAGTAACAGGAAAAATAGGAGTAGATGTTTTAAATCAAATTGGACAGGCAAAATACGGAACAGATAATTACGCTATAGGAACATTTGATTCTTGGACTTCATGGACTGCATTTTTATACCATCCAAAAGGTCTTGCTCCATTAACAAATCCTTTAGATTCAATAACCTTACATGATGATGGAAAAGTTGAAATCGTTTTTGAGAGAGGAAAAAGAGAAATCTCAGGCAGAACTAAAAGAAAAGTTTTAGATGAGAAAGCTATTCAAATATATGAAGCAATAAAAACAGGATTGCAGTAAGTCTTTTCATCTTTCAAACCTCGTCGCAATTTCCAACAAATTATTATCATTTCCTTTTTTTGCTAAAATCTGCAAACCAACAGGAATATTATTAATTTCTCCGCAAGGAACAGAAATTCCAGGAATTTCAGCTAAATTAGCTAAAACAGTGCATGAATCATAATCATACATGTCTTCAATAGAAATCTTTGTTCCTATTTTATGAGGCAATCTAGGAACAGTTGGAAGTATTAAAATATCAAATTTTTTAAAAGCATTTTCAAACTCATCTGAGATTAATTTTTTAGCTTGCAATGCTTTTCTATAATATTTTCCTGCAAATTCTTCCTTGCTTATAATACTTCCTCCTAAAATTCTTCTTAAAACTTCTTCCCCACAACTTTCCTCTATTATTTTTCCATATTTTCTTCCATCAAACTTTCTTGTGCCTGAAAAAAACTCAACATAAACAATTGGATAATATGTTTGAATTCCTAAATCCATATAATTTAATTTAATATCATTAACATCCCACTTATTAAGTTTACAAATCTCATTAACTTTTTTTCTTACTAAATCCCATATTTCTTTATCTGCTTTAATATTAAGCACACCTACTCTTATTTTCTTATTTATTTTAGATAATGGATAATCAAAAGAACTTGCATCATTTTCATCTTTTCCTTTAATTATACTATAAATTAATTCAATATCTTCTACATGATTACTAAGAGGTCCTATTTGATCTAAACTCATTGATAAATCAATTAAACCATATCTTGAAACTGTTCCATATGTAGGTTTAAAGCCTACAATTCCACAATGAGAAGAAGGATTTCTTATACTTCCTCCTGTATCACTTCCTAAACTAAAATCACAAAAATCAGCAGATACAGATGCAGCAGAACCACTCGAACTTCCACCAGGAACCCTATCAAGCGCAGCAGGGTTCTTGCAAAAACCAAATGCAGAAGTTTCACCTGAAGCACCACATGCAAATTCATCCATATTTGCCATTCCCAATACAATTGCATCTTCTAAAAGAAGCTTATCAATTACAGTTGCATTATAAGTTGCTTTATAATTTTCTAATGTTCGAGAAGCACAATTACATATTAAATCTTTAACATTTATATTTGATTTAGCAATAAAACCCAAACCAGCTAATTTGCCTGCTTTTCCTTTTTTAATTTTTTCATCAATCTCACGAGCCTGTTGCAAGGCTTTATCATTAATAACAAGAACTGCATTTATTTTATTTCCTTTTTTATTATTTTTCTCAATTTCATTTAAAAAATTCTTTATGTTTTCAACAGCTGTTAATTTTCCTGTTTTTATTAATTTAATTTTTTCTTTTAGTTTCATTTTAATTAAATAACATATTTTCTAAATATTCAGTAGCATGCTCAAGTTCTTCAACACTCTCGCACATCCTTGATGCAATCTCTCTACTCCACAAAAACGCGTCATCTGAATCTCCCCCATTTCTTTTAACATTAGCTAAATAATTAGCAACATCTAAACTTACTCCATATTGTTGTCTAATTTCTTCTGCATTCATATCCAATCACCTTTTTCAGCAATTATAAAATCATTATTATGTTTATGAGAATTTTCTAACATTCTCTTCTTAAATTCATTATCGCTCTCTTTTCCTTCTTTCTCTTCTCTCATAAATTCTTCTCTGTCAACATAGCTTTCTTTTTCAAATTTTGAAGTTTTTACTTTTTCAAGTGCTCTTGCAAATTTATCTAAAATTTGCTTTGCTTGTTGTTCAATTTCCTTTTTGTTCATAATTCTAAAAGAACTAGTGAATATTTAAGTTTTTAGTTAAGGCGTCAATCTGTCTCTGTCTCTTGGAAAAAGAACAGCTTCTCTTATGTTCTTTAATCCTAAAATTAACATTGTTAATCTTTCAACACCCAAACCCCAGCCAGCATGAGGAGGAGCACCATATCTAAAGCTGTCTATATATGATGTAAATTGTTTTGGATTTAATCCTTTAACTTTTAATCTTTCTATTAATAAATCAGGTATATGAATTCTTTGCCCTCCTGAACTTATCTCCATTCCATTATAAATTGAATCAAATCCTCCTGACAAATCTTTTCCTTTTGGCATAATATAAAATGGTTTTCCTGCAAGAGGCCAGTCATGAACAAAAAGAATTATATCTGGGAATAATTCTCCTAATTTCTTTTCTCCTTCTGTGCTTAAATCAGTTTTTTCAGCATGAATTCCATGTTTTTTCAATAATTCATTTGCTTGTTCAAATGTCATATATTTTACTGTTGGAACTTTTAACTTAACTTCTAAAATCTCTAAATCTTCTTTATTTTTTTCAATAACCTGCTTAATCATATATTGAACAACTCTTGCCTGAACATCCATAACAACAAATTCATCTGCAGGAGCCATTTCAAAATCAAACTGCCTTGCTTCATTTAAATGCCTTATTGTATTATGTTTTTCAGCTCTCCAGCATGGAAAAATAGTAAAAACTTTTTCCATTGAACATGCTAACATTTGCTTGTATAACTGGCATGATTGAGACAAATAAGCTTCTTTTCCTAAATATTTTAATTTAAACAAATTACTTCCTCCTTCTGAACTTGAACCTATTATGCTTGGAAAAACAGCTTCAATAGCTCCTTCTTTAATCATAAACTCTCTGTAAGCTTGTAATAATGTTGACTGAACTTTGAAAATAGACTGTGCTTTTTTTCTATGCAAGTCTAAAAATCTATAATCTAATCTTTTTGGAAGTTCTGTCTTGCTTCTTTCTGAAACATCAATAGGCAAGTTTGCATCTGCTTTTCCTAAAATTTCAATTTTATCAGGAATTAATTCTTTTCCCCCTGGTGCTTGCTTGCTTTCTTTTAATTCTCCTTTAACAACAATAAAACTTTCTCTTGAAATTTTATCAATTAAATCAAAAACTTTATTATCTATTTTATCCTTAACAGCAGTTATCTGAATTAATCCTGAAATATCTTTTAAAATTAAAAATCTTATCTTGCTTAAATCCCTTATTTCATGAACCCACCCATATAAAATTACTTTTCCTTTTTTCTTAAAAGCATCTTTAATATAAATTCTTTCTTCATGCAATTTTACTAATTCAGACTTTTCCATTATTTTTAAACAAATAGCCTATTTATAAATATTACTCAAGAAAAACAGCTACTGCAATTACAGTTGTCCACATTCCATCTTTTCCTTGTGCACTTTGAGTTATGTTTCTTGTTTTTATAATCTTCCCAGAAGCTTTGTATTCTTGCTCTCTTTCACTCCATGCTTTTTCAGGATCAAACTCTAGTCCTAATGTTGTTGCTAACATTGTTGCAGCCAAGTCTTCTGCATAATCTCCTGCCTTGCATTCATTATCTCCAAAACCATGATGTTCTGATAAATAACCATAATTATTTGAATCAGCAGGAACAGCACAACCAACAGAAGAAACAGCTAATCTATTATTTTCATTTGTTTCTGTTCTTGCCATAACACAATAAGTAATTGAGCCTGGTTTTAAATCTGGAACTCCTTTTTCTTTGCTTATTATTTTGCAATTAGGAGGCAATATGCTTGAAACATAAACTAAATTCTGTTTTTCTATTCCTGCATCTCTTAATGCTAGTTCAAAACTAGCTAATCTTTCCTTATGTCTTCCAACTCCTTTTGTAAAAAAAACTCTATTTGGTACCACCGTAACAAAGAATTTACATCTTTATTATTTATAAACTTTTTGTGATTTTAAAACAAATAAGCCAGCCAAGAAATCAAAGCCAACAACCAGCAATAAAAAGCAAGCCATTTGAAACTTTTAATTTTAATCTTTTTCATAAATAAAAATATAGAGACTAAACCAAATATAAAAGCAAAAAAAGATCCAGCAACCAAATTGCCGGCATTAATTAAACTAATTTCTTTAAATTTTAATATATTTGCTCCTATAATAGCAGGAACAGCTAACAAAAATGAAAATCTAATTGCTTTTTCTTTAGAAATCCCACATAAAACTCCTGTTGATACAGTGCTTCCTGACCTTGATATTCCTGGAAAAATAGCTAATGCTTGTGCAATTCCAATAATAAATGCATTGCCGCTTTTAATTTTATTATTTTTATTGTTAATTCTGCTTGCTGCCATTAAGAACATTCCAGATAGTAAAAAACCAAAACCAAGAACTAATAGATTACCTGAAAAACCGTCAATTAAATCTTTAATAAAATAACCAAAAATTCCAGCAGGTATGCTTGCAATTATTAAATAAATTGCAATTTTAAAATTCTCATTTTTAGTATTAAAGCTAAAAAATCCCACAACAATCTTCACAACATCTCTAAAAAAATAAACAAAGATAGCTAATAATGTTGCAAAATGTATTGCAACATCAAAACCAATATTAATCTCTCCAAAATAATTATGAAGCAATGCTAAATGTCCTGAACTTGATACAGGCAAAAACTCTGTTATTCCTTGTATAATTCCAAGTATGATTGATTGAATGATATCCATTTTAATCTAATTTAGAATTTAAAACCTTAAATAACTTATCTATTATAACAAGAATGTTTTTTTCATTATTTATAAGAAACTCTCTTTCTATTTTCTCTCCATAATAAACAATATTATTTCTTAATTTCCTTAATAAATCTATTAATATAACTTCAGACTTATCAAATTCTTTATATTCTTTTTCTATATAAAGAACAAGCATTTTATGGCTTAAAGTCTTAAATCCATCAGCATACATTAAACCTGTAATTAATTCTTTAATTACTTCATAATATCCTTCTATAATTTTATATGGCTTGCTTTCTTTTTTTATATCACCAAACCTGTCTTTAGCCATATCTATAAGGGATTTTGCTCTTAAAGGGTTTTTTGTTATCTTAAATATTTCTTCATTCATTTTTTAAATATCCATATAAAACAGCCCCATTAATTATTTCTGTTCTTAAATTTTTATTTAATTTCTTTAAGCTTGGCTCAATAATTAAATGTATTTTTCTTTCTAATAATTTTTCAAATTTATCAATATTAATTTCCTTGTTTTCTGATATTTTTTGGGATAAAATAAAAATATCAATATCGCTTTCTTCAACATCCTCTCCTTTTAAATAAGAGCCGTACAAAATAATTGTTTTTGGATAAAAGTTTTTTATTAAATAATCTATAAATCCTGATTCTTTAAGATTAATTAAATTAAGAGTTTTTTTATAAAATAAAAAATCATCATTTTCCCTGTTTGCTATATATCCTAAAAATCTCTCTCCTTTTTTCTTTATTATAATATCATTTTTTTCTAAGATTTCAGTGTGTTTTTTAACAGACGTAGGAGCTAAGTTTATTTTTCTAGATATTTCCTTGATAAAATGAATTTTAAGAGGTTCATCTGCAAAAACCTCAAAAACCCTCCAAATGCTTGATTTAAATATACTTGATTTATTTATTCCAAGATTAAGGCTACTTTTTTGTTCCATAATATACATTTATGTATCTTAAGGTATATAAATGTTTCCACCAATATCAATAAACTTAACTTCTTTGTTAAATTAAAACTATTTGCCCATTTTGCATAAGCTTGCCATCCTTCAAAACTTTCAATTAATTTTTCATAACTTATCTTCCCTGATAAGAATAAATTAATCTTATAGCTCATATTTCCTATATTTCTTTTTCTTAATAATTTAAAATAATAAAAATTTCTAAAACCAACAAAATCTACTCCTTTTGATAAGGAGATTATTCTTGATTTTTGAGAATGTAATTCAATTTTCAATTTCTTTTTTAAATATTCATCAATTTGTTCCTTCCACACCCCTAATTGGGATTTTGAATTATGAAAAATTACAAAATCATCAACATATCTTATATAATATTTTGCTTTTAATTTATGCTTAACAAAATAATCTAACTCATTAAGATAAACATTTGCAAAAAACTGCGAAGTTAAATTTCCAAGAGGCATGCCTTTCTTTCCAAAACTTGCTTCGCCCCCCCCCCCTTACATCTTTTTGTAATATTTGTTCAATCAACCA
>CAYGVK010000006.1:0-18320 GCA_964353375.1 Candidatus Woesearchaeota archaeon | reverse complement strand
ACATTTTTAGGGTGATTAAACTTATTCATATCTTCCCATAACAACCCTGATTGCTGGCATTTTCTAATCCACTTGGGCAGAAGTATTATTACTAATATAAAACTTATAAATACTGATAAAAATAAAATTGCTTCCATTATTTAACTATAATTTTAATGCTTTTAAAATCTTCGAAATTAGTTTACCCTTTAATTAAGATAATCTTGCATTTATTTTTATCTCATTAATATCCTTTTTATATTATTAATATTTTTTATTTATTCATTAACTCTACATATCATCATATTTTTTAGCTGTTCTTTTCTTATCTTTAGTATCTTCCTCTTGTATATTTGTTATTTTATTATGTTATTAATTATTAATATTTCATTAATCTTTTTATTAATTATTTTATTCAGTAACTTCACACATTACCACTCGGCTCTTCTCAACACCTTCTCATAAATTATATTTTGACTGCTGATTTTAATGATTTTTATAACATAAGATAAGAAGTATAATTTATTACAGATAGATTTATTAATTATATTATAATAAATTTTATATGAAAGAAGACAAAGACATAAAAAAATTTCCAACAATAAGCATTATTACATGCACTTATAATGGCGGGGAAATAATAAAAAATTTTTTAAAAGGTATATTCAGTCAAGATTACCCATTACAAAAAATTGAACTTCTTTTAGCAGATGGGGGGAGCAAAGACAAAACAGTTGATATAATTCAGAAATATAAAAAAAAATACCCAAAGATTATAAAATTTTATCATAATTACTCTCAGTATTCTGATGGAAGAGGAAAAGGCTATGACTTATTTTCAAGAAAAGCAACAAAAGAGATATTATGCTTCCTTGATCAGGATAATATCCTTATACAAAAAGACTGGCTTAAAAATATGGTTAAAATTTTAATCAAGAACAAAGAATTGGTTGGTGTTCAGTCAAGAATGATTGTTCCAGAAAAAGGCACTTTAATTGATAAATATCTTAATGCAATAGGAATAGAAGACCCATTTGCAATTCATTATTCTTTAAACTCCCAGATAATTCTCAACCCTAGAAAATTTAAGTATAATGAAGAATATGATTATTATATATACCGGGTTGACACACAGAATTTTTATTATGGGGGAGGTAATGGATTTATGATAAGAAGAAATGCTTTTTTTAATAGTGGTGGTTGGAATCAGGATATTGATTTATTTTATAGAATGGGGATGAATCATTATAAAGTTGCAGTTCCTAAAAATGTCAGGCTATATCATCAGAGTTCGACAGATTTATGGAGCTTTATAAAAAAAAGGGGATTTTACGTCCAGTATTACTTAAGCCAGAATTACCAAGGCAGGGATTTTTACTGGTTTGATTCAAAGAAGAATACATTCAGGCAAAATTTTAGATTCATCAAAGCTGTACTTTTTAATCTTAGTATTATTCCAGGAATACTTCAATCTTTTAAAATGCTGTTTAGAGAGAAAAAATCTTATTGGCTTATCCATCCTTTTATGCTGTTTAGTATAACCTCTTCATATATTCTTGTAAAATTATTTGTACTTTTGTCAGGAAAATTAGAGAACCCGAAATAATTTTTTAAGTTTATTTTGGAGAGATGAGAGTTATAGACGGGAATGGTTCTATTACAATAAAATTAAACAAGCTTTTATTTTTGTTTAACCATTCATTAATTGATTTTTTGTTATATTTTTTCATCCACTCAACATTATCTCTTTCTTTAGAGCCTCCTTCAATAATTATAAGTTTTTTTACTTTTGAAATCCAGGGAATCAATATTTCATCAAGCATATCCCCATGATTACCCAAATCAATATGTAAAATATCAACTGAGTTATATTTTTCATGAACATTTTCTACATCCTGCTTTTTTAATGAGATTATATCTGCAAATTCAGAAATATTTTTTTTAGTTTTTTCCAATGGGCATGATGTAAATTCATAAAGCTCCCATAAATCATAGCAGTCTATTGCCCCAAATCCATTATTTCTAAGAGCCTTGGCCATATAATATGCACTATAACCTGCCTTTGTTCCTAATTCTACAATAATTTTTGGTTTTAAAACCCTAACTAAACTATAAAATATGTCTCCAAAATGATTTGGTTCATAAGATGATTGCCATTTCTCGCTTTCTAGTTTACTAAATTCATCCAGATTAATCATATTGAAATGTGATTCAGATACTATATAATTTTATCTTTTTTTGTAATTTCTTCAATTATTTTTTTTAGATATTCTTGCAGTCTCTTTAAATTATCCCTTTTTATTTCATAGACTTTATTATATTTTTTTAGCAGTTCAGGAGTTAAATCTTTCATATCATATATAGCCTTTGTGCCTGTTTTTTGTTCAAAACTTTCTGCAAATTCCACCTGGTGGTTATTTATATGCTCTTTAAATTTATACTGTCGTGGAATAATGATTATTGGCCTTTTATATTTGTAAACAAATTCCCATACACTAGAACCTCCGTGGCTTATTACTAATCTTGCTTTTTTATAATATTTATCCAGACTCGGAGCCCATTCAAAACTCTCGCAATTTTTAGGAATATATGCAGTATATCCTCTTTGTATTATTATTTTTTCATTAATTTTAGGAGCAATTTCATCTAATCTTTTAACAAGACGTGTAAATTCCTGATTATGTGTGCCTACAGTTACAAATATCATTTTAACCTCGAGATTACAAAAATTGTTGGGGCAGATTGTTTTCTTAATCTGCATATTATGGATTGAAAAAAATATCTAATATTTTTTAGAGAATATCTAATAAAACTTTCACCAATAAAATGAGGATTAGTAACTATAAAGGACAATTCTTCAATTTCAAAGCCATGGTTTAAAAGAATTTTTTTTATTGTGTTTGCATCATACCATAATGTATGCTCTTCATTGATATATTTTATCCTTCCAAAAATTAAAAGTTCTATCCAATTAGATAAACTAAGGCAGTTAGGAGTAGTTATAATAAATATAGAAGTTTTATTCATATGTTTTTTAACACTTTCTAAAAATCTGCCAGCATTGTCTAAATGTTCTATTAAATCTCCTGCAACTATCACTTCAAATTTTTCTTTCAGATTCATATCTTCCACATTACAATAATCTACATTATAACCTCTTTTTTTGAGTATTTTTATAGATTTTTTGTCTATATCAATTCCCTTTATGTTTTTAGCTACTTCCTTTAAATCTCTATGTAACCAATTCTTCTTTTTCTCATAGATTACATCATGGTCCACAACACCCAAATCAAGAACATTTTTATTCTTGCAGTTTTCTGCTATTTTTTTGTTTTTATTAAAATAAAGTTTAGATATCATATTATTCCTCCTTTATATAAGGCTCTTTTTCCATAGAACCTTTCCATACCTTTATTTTGGACAAGGAAAATATCTGAGAAATAATAAGATAATTTTCCAGCAAGAGTAGGAGTTTTTACTCTTATTATTGTTTCTATAAAAATCGTTTTTATTCTAAGCAATTTTCCTGCAATAACTGCAACCAGCCCTATCTCTGCTCCTGTTGTTATAATCATTTTTATTCTCTCTTTTTTAAAAATTTTTATGCATTTTATCAGTGCAGGAAGATATGCAAGAGGATTATAGCCAAGAGGATTAAAAAAATAAGCCTTTTTCATCTTTTCTGTTTTTTTATTTTTTTCTGTCAAGAAAATAAACTCATTATTTCCTATTACTTCTTTTGTAAAGATAGTCTGTATCTGTGTTAAATGCCCTCCTGCAGAAACTGCAAATGCTATTTTCATTTATCCCTTTTCCTAAATTTATTTAAGTCAGAAATGCTCATTTGTATTTCTGAGATTCTAAAAACAAGTGCTTGTCACATTGTTTTCATGATTATAATAGAATCTCAATGCTTTTAAATTTTACAATGTCCAGTTTATGTATTTTGTGTAATCTCTATCAAGATATTCTTGTTTTATTTGTTCATCTCCATTATACTCAACTTTCCATATTTTTATAGGCCCCTCTACTCCATTATATAAAACAAAATCAGGAAGATTTGCACCTTGTTTCCTGAAATAATCTATTATTAAATTAGTTTCTGTATGTTCAAGCTTAAAATTTGGAAATTTATTAAACGGATCATTTAAAAGATATTTTTGAGCTAAGAAACCCCTCATTAATCTTGGTGAGAGATACATGCAAGCTCCAAGATTATTTACATTTGCACCATTTCCACCAGAGTTTATTTTAGGAAAAATATATGCAGTGCCCTCTATTCCTGTTTTGAAATCAATAAACTTGTCTTCTGCACTTATATATAAATATCTGAGATTAACTTTATACTGCTTGTCTTGATATATAGCAATTATATACGGCTGATTAAAGCTTGCAGTTTGATTTTTACCATTATTAGATTTAGTTTCAAATGGCAAAATAACAGCTCCGACAAATGCAGCAGATCTTGGAATTAATATCTGTTTATTATCCTCATTAATTACAAAATCTTCATCAACCATAGAACCGCCCGAATAAACATAAATTGTCTGATTGTTTGTCTCTTGTATTTGCTTTTCATCTAAAATAAAATCCTGAATCCATGAATATCTATCATAATCTTGATTACTTCCAATGCTAGAAAAAGCAGTATATTTACCAATATCACTGGAATCTATTAACAAATAACTTGTATTATGATTATATAAAAATTCAAGAGAATTCTTTTGATTATCTCCTGTTAAAACAAGCCTTCCCATTAAATAATTCCAATAAGTTATTGAGTTTCCTCCATCTATTACAGTAGGTCTTTCCCCAATTGTTTGGACCCAATATCCATAATCCCACCAATGTCCAAAAACCGAATTTTTAGGAGTGTCTTCCCTTACCCATTGCATAGCTTTTTGCCATTGCTGATTGTAGTAAGAAGGAATATAATTATAAGCCTGGCTTTTTACAGTTTGATAAAAACCATTAGTTTTTGTAAATATAGGCTCTCCAAATACTGTTATTAAGCTCAATAATAAGACTAAAACAAAAAATGTTATTAAAAATATTTTTGCAATTTCTTCTTTTGCTTTCTTCATCATTTCAAAAGAGGTTATAATTAAATATGCAGGAAATATTACTGCAACAGGAGCCAGAACCATAATAAGCCTGATAGCACTTCTTGCTGTAAATAAACACAGGACAAACCATATAAATAAGAATATAAAATTGTAATCCAGCTCTTTAAAAGGATTATTCTCTCGTTTATCATATTTTTTAAAATAATAAAACAGGCAGATTAAAAAAACTAGAGCAGGCACAAAATAAAATATAAGGCTTATTGTTCCTTCCCCATCTAAAAGACTTGGATGTGGTGCATATCTGGAGAATATTAATCCAAACAAAAAAAGAAAAAAAAGTATGGTTAATATCCAAGAATCTTTTTTCCTAAGTTTGTTTGTTATATTTTTAAATAAAACAACAGAGCCTATTAAAAAAAGCCAGAATAAAATAGGTATATTCTTTAAAAATGGTCCGAATTCAGAAGCCCATTCGCTAAAATACGGCTGTCTGTTTTCTGCAACTGTGACAGTCCATCGTCCTACTATAGGATTTATAAAAGTTTGAAACAAACCCCTTATTTTTCCAATTATAAATCCAGTGCCATATCCAGGAGCTAAGAGTATTAGTACTAATATGATTATAATTAAAGCCAGCAAAGAGATAAGATTCTTAGAGAGCTTCATGTTTTGGATAAAATTTATTTTATGTATTTTTGTTTTCCATATAACGAAATGAACTAATATTAAAAAAAGAGTAAAAAAAGAAATTGCAGTGCTTATTGATTGAAGCAGCCCTATAAGTGAATATTTATTCGATGATAACATCAGTACAAGGGAAGAAGATAAAAGCCAAGAAGAATATGTTAATGCTTCTTTTTTATGAATTTTATTCATCATAAAAGATAAAAACGTTGCAGTTCCTATAATAACAAAAATATAAATAACTCCTCCCCACACCAATCCTGTTAAAGCAGTAGCAATTCCAGAACAGATTCCTAAAATTATATAATTTTGTAATTTTTCAGATTTCCATGCTTTTAAAAATAAATAAAAAGTTAAAAACATAAAAAAGAAAGCAGCAGATTCTTTTTCAGGAATGCCTGCTATTGTTCTAGGCAAAAAAACAGGAATAACTGTAAGTAATATACAAGAAATCAATGCTATTATTTCAGCCTTGCTTTTCTTTTTTTTATTTTCTTTAATAAAAATTTCTCTTACCAGTAAAAAAAATGCAAGAATAGTTAATACAAACATAATTATTGGAAAAATAATTGCAGAATATTCTATTGAAACAGAATCATTAAAAAAATGAAGAAATTTATATAAATAAACCAACATATAAGGAAGCAATTTTGTTTCCCCAGAATTATCATAACCCAAGGGGACATTTCTCATATAATCTATATTTGAAAGAGAGCCGCTCTCAGCAATGATTTTTGCATTTCTCAGAAACAAATATGGATCTAAATCTGGTCCTAATGTCCATGTATTTTTAGTTATATCCCATAAACCTGGATGCCCGTTATGATTTGTCATAGGTAAACTTCTAATATAAGCCCCAATTATTAAAATAATAATTAAAATTCCTAATATCCATACCCATTGTTTTTTTAATATTGAAAAAACTTTTTCCTTTCTTTCTTGAATCAATCTATCTTCTTTAAGATATTCTATCTTTTCTTTGGTTTCTTCTAAATCTAAGTTTTTACTTTCTTCCATCATTCTTCTAATAATTTTTCTACTTCATTTAATAATTCTTCAGCACTCTTTTCTTTTTCTAAAGTGGTTCGTCCGCAATAAGGACATTCTTTTGGGCCTGCTGACTCAAATCTAAAATTACATGCTGCACAAATATATCTTGCCATATTAAGTTACCTCTTAATCATAAAAATCTCTATGTTTTTTAAAGCTTTTTATACTGTTAAATCCATTATTCTTAAATAATAATTTATTACTTTTAATATCTGATAATCATATATTTTATAATAACAGGTTGTAATCAGTTAAATCAAGTTTATAAATTTTCAATATTTTATAAATTATATTTAATTTAAAATATTACAGGAGTAATAAATACTTCAATTAAAGCTCCGACAAACAATAAAATTACAGCTATTATAACGAGATTTAAAGAATCTTGTAAAATTATCCAAAATTTTTCTGTATGAAAATCATGCCTTATAACTGCTATGCTGATTATTCCCCCTGCAAGCGCTCCTGCAAAATAAGCTCCTATTTCTGGAATTCCATGTATCATATATCTTAATAATCCCAAAGGTAATTTAGCTAAATTCGCCTCTGAAAAAATACCTATTGCAGCGCTTATTACACTTGCATTCCATGCTAATATAAATATAGCTCCTGCTCCAAATATTAAAGAAAAAACTAATGTAAATATAAGGACATAAATATTATTTGAAAAAATACTAACCATTCTCTCTCCTGATGTTAAGAATGCAGTTGTTTTTGAGATGTGTTCAATTCCATACTCAGAAACACATTCATCAAAATATGCAGGCCTGTTTATCATACAATATGTTTCTATTTGTGCTCTAAAACTTTGATTTCCTGTTGGAAAAACAATATACCAAAAAGAAAAAGCAACTATAAACCCAATAAACAAAAACATTAAAGAATATAATGCTTTTTTATGCTCGTTTAATAATCTTCTAAACCCCTTTATCTGCAAATCTTTTTCTTCTTCAAGTTTAATTGTATAATACATAAATGGTATAGAAAACATAACGCATAATGTAATAACTAATATCCCAGAATATTTAGAAAGAACAGGATCTTGAGAGAAAATCCATTTTACTAATAACAATGAGATTGTTGCATAAAATGCACCAACAAAAAATAATTCCCAAGGGCTTCTCTGAGCCTTTTTTGGATTTATTAACATTTCTAACATTTTAATTTTTTTCTTTATTTCTTCTTTAAACTTTTTATTATTAATGACAAGTTTTAGTTATTTTTAAATATTCTTAATAAATTGTTATTAGTCAATAAATTCTCCAAAGTATTAAGAATTGGTTATTATTGGTTATGCAAGAATATATGTTTTTATCTTTAAAACCAGAGAAACCCTTTTATACTATTAACTATTAATGATAAAAAAGAGAAAATGGACAAACAAGCTAAATTTAATAAAATAGCAAGGGATATAAAATCTATAAAAATTCAGGGAGCCACAAATTTAGCAAAAGCAGCCCTTTATGCTTATAAACTCCTCCCTAATCAAAAATCTAAGAAAAAGCTTTTATCTTTACGTCCTACAGAGCCATTATTAGTCAATATATTGAATAATGCAGACAAACTTTCTTACAACCAGATTTTAAAACATTTTTCAGATTCTCAAAATAAAATTAACTTATATGTTAAAAAATTAATTAAAAAAAATGACATTATATTTACCCATTGCCATTCAACAAATGTTGTTAAATCTTTAATATATTCAAAGAAAAAAAAGAAAGACTTTCAAGTTTATAACACAGAAACACGCCCATTATATCAAGGAAGAAAAACAGCCAAAGAATTAAAAAAAGCAGGGATAAAAGTAACAACTTTTGTAGATTCTGCAGCTGCAATAGCAATTGAAAAAGAAAATAAAAAAGATAAAACTTACGCAACTAAAATCTTTCTTGGAGCAGATGCTCTATTAAAAGAAGGAGTTATAAATAAAATAGGAAGCGGACTTATAGCAGAAATTGCATATGAAAATAAAATTCCTGTTTATATTATAGCAGATTCATGGAAATATTCTCCTAAAAATATAAAAATAGAACAAAGAGATTTTAATGAAGTCTGGAAAAATGCTCCAAAGCATATAAAAATAAAAAATCCTGCATTTGAATTAATAAAAAGAAAATATATAAAAGCAATTGTAAGCGAGCTTGGAATTTTAAATTATAATAAATTTTTAAAAAAAGTTAAACATAGAAAGTTTGGGTGATTTTTATTCTTTTTCTTTTATCTTTTCAATTGAATTATTAATTTCTTTTTGAACATCTTTTATTCTTCTTATTAATATTTGTTTTTCTTGTTCAAGTTTTTTAACTTGTTCATTAATTAATTTAATAGTATCGTCAATAGTTTTTTCTACTAAAATGCCTTTTCCAATCTCTATTTTTAATTTATCATTTTTTATTTCAACCGGGATATATATACCTTTTCCGATATTTGCCAATGCTTCTTTTTTTTCAGCTTCTTTTAATTCTTCAATTCCAAATCTTAATTTTTGGATTTCAATAGTATTTTTATCAATCAGTTCTATTTGTTCTGCTATTTGATTTGCCTCTTGTTGCAATGAATTTAATTGAAGCAAAATTTCTTCATTTACCATTCTTTTTTTGAGAGAATAAGGTTTTTAAGGATTTCCATATACTTTCATATTTTAATAAAAAATTTATAATTTAAAAAATTATTGTAATTTAAACAATTTTCTTAGAATCATGCTAAATATTATAGAAGCTATTAGATAATACCAGAACCATGTTTTTGCAATTACAGTTATTGCAAATGTACTTCTTAGCCATCCAAATGCTATTATAATAGGAATTATTGTTATTAACATTGGTTTAAATGATTGTTTCATTTGCTCAGGCAAATCAGCCATCATTTGCTTATTTAGTTCCATGACTTTTGCAGGCTCATTCTTATATTTTTTCATCTCTTCTCTTAGTTTTTTCTGTTTTTCTTTAATTTCTTTCATTTTATTTTTATCCATAATTAAAGAATTGATTATAGTAACAAAAAGAGTTATTATAAAAGACATAATTATTATTGCAGTTCTTGGATGTGCCTGTATAAGTTCTATTAATGCAACCATTTTTAATTTTTCTTTTTCCTCTTTCTTATTTTAACTTAACAAGACAAGTTTAAAAGTTTATTCTTTTTGTGTTTTGTTAACTCTTAATATTTATTTTATTATTAATATATATCTTGCTTATTTAGTACTCGGCTCTAGTATCTTTCGTCTATTATAATCCCCGTTATATTTTTTGTAACTTTATATTAATTATATAATTAAATTAATGGATTTATTTTCCCATTAATTTTTTCATTGCAGGATTCATATCAACTGCATGTTGCTGAGCTATATTTTGATAGAACTGAAACTTAATCATAATTCCCAATAATAATGATGTTCCTCCTGTTATTGTTCCTAAAACATTTGCAACACTTGATAAAAGCCCAATAGCCAAACCACCCATAATAGTAAGAGGCATTACATATCTCTTTAATATAGATTCTAATATTCTCTCGTCTTTTCTAAATCCAGGAATTTGCAAACCTGATTTTAAAATATTTTTAGCCTGACTTGAAGCATCCATTCCAGAAGTTTTAACCCAAAATAAGGAAAATATTGCAGCAAAAGACATATAAAACAAAATATGCACAAAAGTCTGGGCTAATAAAATCCAGCTCCAGCTTCCTGTTATGATTCTTTCTACAATATCTGTATGTGAAATCCAGTATAAAAATCCTGATTCTGCTCTTCCGTTTACAACACTTCCTAAAAATGTCGGATGCCCCATATAATTTTGAAGCAACCCTCCAAACAATAATAAATTAGAGACAAGGGCAGCTACTAAAATTACAGGTATAACGCTTGCATAAAAAAATTGTAAAGGCCATTTTACATTATATCCTCTTAATCTATCATAACTTAGAGGAATTTCAATTTTTAATGATTGAGCCCATACAACCAACAAAAATAATATAGTTGTAGTAATTATTGCTGCAAGAGCAAGCATTGCTCCTTGAGAATTTTGATTTATCAGGCTATATACAAACCTTATTATAGCACCTCCTGTTTCAGGACTAAACTGATTTCTTGTATTTAAAAATCCAAACAAACCTGCTACTAATCTCCATCCAACTCCTGCTGCTATAAACAAACTAATACCTGAACCAAAACCCCATTTAGAGCAAATTTCATCCATGAATAAAATTAATAATCCTCCTAAAATCAATTGAAAAATAACTATAAGAGTATATCCTGGCATAGCTGCAACTCCTTTCATAAGTACATAAATCATTGCTTCAAAAATTATAAAAAAGAAAACAAGAAGCTTTTGCATTCCCTGAAAAAATTTCTTTCCTTCTGAAGTAGAAGTGTCTATGTTTAAAATTCCGCTTCCAGCTAATAATTGCAATATAATAGAAGCCATAACAATAGGTCCAATCCCTAATGTTATTATAGAACCAAAGCTTGTTCCCATTAAAACAGCTAAATTTGCAAATTGATCTAAAAATCCTTTTTCAGCTCCGTAAAGAGCAATATTTGAAAGCACAAAAAAAGAAACTAAAACTATCAAAGTCCATTTTAATTTTACATTAAAACTTAATTTTTTTTCTACAGGACCTTTAACTTCTGGCAGATTTTTCAATAAATCTTTTAACTCCATCTTATTTTTTTATTATTTATTTTTATCATCATTCTTTACTATTAATCTCATCACTTTTAATATTTAGTTCTGCTGTTTTTTTCTTTTTTCTTTTTATATTATCATTAACTCTCAGAACATTATTACTGGGCTCTGCTTTAATTTTTTTAATAGTTTTTTCTTTTCGTTTGATTGTATTTCAACATTTGTTTTTTGTTTATTAATTTTAGATTTATTTTGAAAAACAACAGCTTTTCCACCAATTTTTTCTATTTTTTCTTTGGCTGATTTTGAAAATTGTTTTGCAATAATTGTTATTTTTGTTTTTAATTCTCCATTTCCCAATATCTTATAATCTTTTAATTCAACTTCTTTATTTTTATTTAGTAATTTATTAATGTTTTTTTCAATATTTTCAAGATTTATTACCTTATTTACTCTTTTTTTTGTAGACTTGCTTGTTATTCCCTGTTTTCCAAAATATGTGTTGCCATATAATTTATTTATTAGTGTTTTTTTATGGTCTGCTCTTTTTCCCGTTCCAGCCATTCCTTTTCCTCCCCTATGTCCGCTTCCCATTCCTTTTTTTCTTGCTCCTCTGCCATAGGTTGTCTGTCCTCTCTGTCTCTTTGATTTTTTTCTTTTTTTAATTTTCATAGCATCCTCTCAATTAATTTATTTATATCTTTATTATGCCCTAAAACACCTTTTGGATATTGTAACTTGCTTTTTATTCCTCCTCTTGGAGGATGCAATCTAAAAAATGGCTTAAATCCTAATTCCTTTAATGACTTTCTTTTTAGTAATTCATCTGCTATATTTTCAGCATCAAATTTTGTTTTGTCTATTTTTTTTCCTCTTTGTTTTAAAAGCTTAATTAATATATTTTTTTCAATATTCCCATATGAAACATAGAATTTAACTTTTTTAATCATTCCTAAATTATCTTTATTTGGTTTAACTAAAACACATGAATATTTTCTTCTTAACCTTAATCTGTCTAATGTTTCTCTTATAATTGGTTTCTTTTTTACCATTCCAGCTATTCTTATTATTGCTATTAATTTATCTTCTATTTTTTCTTTGGCATCCTTATCTTTTATTTTGATGTTATCATTAATTCTTTTACTTTTAGTACTCTGCTCTACTTTTACTTTTCTCTTCTCTTTTGATTGTACTTGAATATTTTTTTCAGTTTCCATTTTATTTCTCCATTGTCTTTTTCAAGGCATTCATACAAGCTTTTGCTAAATTTATTGTTGTTCTTTTTTGACCAAAAGTCTTGCTATAAACATCTTTTATTCCCGCTGCTTTTAATATTCTCTTGCATTCATCTCCAATAACCAAACCAGTTCCTTGTGGAGCAGGATATAATTTTACAATTGTACTTCCACATTTTCCCTCCACTATAAATGGTATAGAATGGTTTTCTTTGCAAGAACAGTCAAAACTTCCACATCCCCTTTTTATTTTCATAATATTTAATTTTGCTTTTCTTAATGCTTTTTCCCTAGCAGGCAAGGTTTCTTTTGCTTTTCCATAGTCTAATCCAATATAACCATCCTGGTTGCCTACAATAACCATAGAAGAAAATGTAGGAATATTACCTTCTTCTGTTTTTCTTTGAGTTTGTCTCCATGCCCTTCTCTTTCCACCACCAAATTTTCCTTTTGCTTGGCCTATCTGCAATAAATCTGCGCTTAAATTTAATAAACTATCAATTATTTCTGGTTCAAGGATTTTATATTTTAAAGCTTCGTCTATATTTTTTATCTTTTTTTCTTTTACTAACTTTCCTAACTTTGTTTTTGGAACCCAGTCATCTAATTTTTTTTCTGCAATTTGTTTTTGTCTCTCTTCTCTTAAAATTTCTATTTCTTCTTTGGTTCTCATTTCTATTCTATTTTTTTGTTTTGCCATTTTATTTTTCCTTTAAAATATTTTCTTTAATTTTATTAAAGATATTAGAAAAATCTTTTTTCAGATGTTTTCCTTGAATTCTCTCTTCAGGGGGGAGCATTTCTTTTTTGCAATTTATATTCATATTACCGTCTAAAACTCCTTTAACTACAGCATAAATTTTTGAGCCTTTTGTACTTTTTATTAAACCAGAATCTAATATTATCTTATCTTTAATTTTTATTTTTTTGGAAATTAATATTCCGGCTAAATAGCCTGCACTAATTGATTTTAAACTTCCTTTCATATCATCGGGCCAACCATATTTTAGGAGTTCTTTTGTGTTAACAGAAGACTCTACAAAATCTTGTGCATTTTTGCTTGTTATAATTTGGATTATTAAATATCTGTTTGTTTTTCTTACAACTAACCTGGGGCATCTTCCTTTAAGTAAGATTAATCTTTTTCTATAATCTGTTTTGCTTTTAATTTGTCTTTTTTTATTTATTTTCATTTTAAGTGCTCCTTTAAGCTGTCCCTGGTTTTAAATATTTTATTTTTTAATTGTTTTCTCAATTCATAATATTTTTCATTTGTTATTTTATTATTATTTTTTAATTCTTTAAGGTAAGCTCTAAGCTTTCTTGTTGTTTTAACATAATTTTGTTTTCTTTTATTGACTTTTTTCTTAATTTTTCCAGGACCCCCTTTATTTTTTCTTTTAATTATTTTTTTTCTTCCCTTTATAGGCTTGATTGAAATAATCCCTTCAGAAAATAAATCTTTAATATCTTGCTTAGTTATAGCTTCTTTGATATCTTTCAAGCTGTTTTTATCAAATAGTATTCTATGTGTTCCTGCTTTCAGAACTTTCGACGCTAATTGTTTTTTATTCCTTAGATTCATTTTTATTTTCCTCTCGTTTATCTTTATTATTACCCTTCAAAGCATTATCACTCGGCCCCACCATTGTTTCTTTATTTTGGGTAGTTTCTGTTTCTTTTCCTTTCTTATCTATTTTTTCTTTCTTAGTTTTTTTCTCACTAAATTTTTTCTTTTCAATTCTTTTTTCTTTCAATTCTTTTTTCATTTTTATTTTCTCTTCTATTTTTTGTAAAAATTTTTCAGGATTTAAATTAAATAATTTTATTTTATGTTCTTTTGCATATTCTGCAATCTTCTTTTTTGATTTATCTCCTATTTTTCCAATAATCCCTATTTCATCCTTGCTTATTTTCTTTAGATCATCTATATTATAAACTAAAACAGATTTTAATCCTTTAACCAAACCTCTTTCTTTTTTATTAGTTCTAAATCCAATAGAAACATTTCTAATATGTCCTTTCATTTTTAATCTTATTTTATTCTCTCCGCCCTTGGATTTTCTATAAACTTGTTTCTTTTTTCTTCTTAATCCTAATCTTGAATATTTTTTCCAGCCAGTTCTTAAAAATTTTACCATTATAGCAAAGACCTCCCTGCTTTTTCTATTATAAATATTCCGTCCTGAAAAACTCTTCTGTCCTTTTTTGTAACCTTTGTTGCTTTTTCAATATCTCCTGCGACCTGTCCAGCTAATTCTTTATCTATAGATTCTATTTCAATTATGTCCTTATCTATATTAATATCCACCCCTTGCTTTATTTTTATTTTTCTGTCTGATTTTTCTCCCAGAAAATTTTTTACTATCAAGATATTATTCTGTTTATCAAAATTAACAGTCATTGGAAAATGAACAGCACACACTTGTAATTTATACTTGAATTTTTGTTTTAATCCTTCAATAATATTTTTTATATGTGCTTTTGTCGTTCCAAAAATCTTTTTTTCTCTTCGTGTTGGTTTTTCTGATTCTATGATTATTTTGCCGTTTTTAACAAAAACATCTATCAAAGAATTCAATTTTCTTTTTAATTCATTTTCTCTCTTTCTAACAAAAACATAGTTATCTTTAATTTCGCAATTTATTCCTTCAGGAATTTCAATTTCAAGATGCAAATCTTTTCTTTTTCTCATTTTAAAATATATAAGCTATTAAACAACCCCCAATATTTTTATCTTCAGCATTTTTGTGAAACATCAGCCCCCTATTTGTTGAAATAATAATGTTTCCAAAATCTCTAGCAGGCAAAAATCTTCTAACATACTTATTTATTCTTTTGGTTGAAACATTATATCTTGGTTTTATTGCCCTAAACTCATTTAAATTTCCTTTTATATTTATTTTTAATTTACAATCATCAATCTTATAATCTAAATATCCTGCTTTTTTAACCAATTCAAGCAAATTTATCAATACTTTTGAGTATTTTTTTATTGTTACACTATCCTTGCCAGCTCGTTTTGCATTCATTATTTGATTTAAAGCATCTGAAACAATATCTTGGCTCATTTTTTTATTTCTCCTATGAATATTTTTTAAATCCTAACTCTTCTGCAATTTGTCTAAAACAATGTCTACAAAGGTTAAGTCCATATTTATTTATCATAGCACCAAATCTTCCACATCTTTCGCATTTCTTTGTAGCTATGCCTGTTGTTCTGTCTTTAGGTTTATTATATTTGATATATCTTGCTCTGATTGCAGGTTTTTTATTAAACTGCTTCAATAATTTTCTCCAATCACTTGCTGTCATATTATTCGACCTCAATCCCAAAATTTTTATTTAAATAATTGATTATTTCATGCTTAGTAACTGCCTGCCTTTTTGGATATTTTCCTTTTTTTATTTTCTTTAATTTTACTCTCTTACCTTTTCTTTTAAAAACTATAGAAACTTCTAAACCAAGCATCCCGATTTCTCTTTGATATGAAATTCCAGGTATAGTGATATACTCTTCAATTCCAAAAGAAACATGATTATCTTCTATTTTCTTTTTTGAAATTTTATTTTCTATAGCTGAAAAAAGTCTTTTTAAAAGGGGAGTTATATTTTTCCCCCTTAATGTAACCTTGCATCCTGTTTCTAAGCCAGGTCTTACACCAAAAGAAGGAATTCTTTTTTTAGATTTTATTCTTTTTGGTTTTTTGTTAGTTATATCTTGTAATAATCTTACAGATCTTTCTAATTTTTCTCCTGTTCCTCCGCAGTTTAAAACTATTTTTTCCATTTCAATTTTTTCCATTATGTTTTTTTGCTTTTCCATTTTACTCAACTACCATTAAATTTTTAATCCAAACTTTAATTTTCTCTTTGCCTTTTGAAATCTCAGCAATTTGTTTATTACCCTCTAATTTTATGTCTTCTATTTTTCCTTTTGTTCCTGAATGCCTTCCCTTTAATACAAAAATGTTTGCTCCTTTTTTTAGAGCCAGAATTCTTATTATTTTATCATCTTTAAGATTTATTACAGCAGAATCTTTAACATTGGCTTTTTCACTTGAAATAATATTTCTTCCCTGTGAAAAATTTAGTTGTATTTTTTTATTTTTTAATGTCTTTTTTCCAATTATCTTGAAAATTTTTGTTTCGGCTTCTTTATCTGAGATTTCTTTAAATATTATTTTTCTATATGCTGAAAACACAGCCCGATAATTTTTTTTGAAATTAGGCAGACTTATAATATCAAATAATGAAACAGGGAAATTAATTTCTCTTATTACTTTATGGTTTATTAATATTTTCTTTTGATTTATTACTCTTTTTAATTCTTTTTTATTTTCTGTAATTTTAAGAATATCTCTCATTACAATAATTAATGGGATTGATTCTTTTTTATTATGAGTGGCAACAGCTACATATTTTGTTCCTTTTTTTGGGATAGGCCAAAATTTTCCTATTTTATTCCTTTTTAGATACATTTTTTTCTCCTTGTTTATTCTTTTTATCATTATCTTTTAAAACATTGTCACTCAGTTTAGTTATAGCTTGTTTTTCTCGGCTCTCTTTAACTTTACTCTCTTGTTTTGTATCTGTTTTCAGATTTTCTTGTTTTATTTTTGTTCTTTGAATAGATTTTAATCTTTTTTTATCTTCTAAATTTAATTCTTGAATTTGCAGATTTGAAGGTTTAAATCTAATATTAACTTTTGAACCATCTTTTTTAGTCCTTTGAATCCCTTCTATAGCAACTCTTGTTTTTTTAATATCAACTAAAGAAACCTTCCCTGTTTTATTCTTAAATTCTCCACGCATTATTTTAACTTTATCGTTTTTTCTTAAAGGAAAATTCCTCTTATTATATTTTTTTCTTAAATCTTTTGATAGATTAGCAGACAAAAATTTATGCAAAATATGCAATGGAGCATTGGCTATGTATTTTCTTTGTTTTCTTGGCTGTTTGCTTGCCTTCCACTTTGTTGAAAATTTTTGTTTCATTTTATTTAAAATTTTTCTCCATTTTTATAATATAAATTTGCTTATTTTAGCTACTTGTTGCCACCTTTCACTAACTTCTCTTGCAACAGGCCCTTTAATCTGAGTTCCTTTTGGATTTCCTTTATCGTCTTTTAGCAATGCAACTGCATTATCAGTAAAAGCTACTCTTGCTCCATTTTTTCTTCTAAAAGATTTTTTCTGTCTTATCACAATTGCATCAAATACCAATCCTTTCATTTTTGGATCTCCTTTTCTTACAGATACTTTAACCCAGTCTGCAATTTTTGCATATTGCTGTCTTCCTTTTTTGCTTTTTCCGTGTTTTACACTGACTATTCTCACAATTCTTGCTCCGCTATTATCACTAGCTAAAACTAAACTTCCTATATTCAATGCTCTTGTCGCAGTAGCCCCTATTGGTTTCATTTTATTCAGATTCTCCTTCTAATTCTTTTTGAATTTTTTTAACAGCAATAAAATGTATTATCTTGCTTATTGGCCTGCACTCTTTTATTTCAACATAGTCCCCTATATTAATCTCATTAGATAAACAATCAGGAAGTCTGGCATGAAGTTTTGTTTTTCTTTTTGAATATCTTTCATATTTTTTAATGTAAATAGTTCTTTCAAATTCAATGCAGATTCTTTTTGGAAACTTTTTAATGACTTTTCCTTTAAAACTTCTC
>CAYGVK010000005.1:0-19797 GCA_964353375.1 Candidatus Woesearchaeota archaeon | reverse complement strand
TTACTTCCAAACCAGAAGCTCATTTCATCAAATGTTGAATAATGTAATTGAGAAACCTTGCATTGGCTTGGTTTATTTGTTGATATTCCAAATTCAATTGGTGTCCATGCTCCAATACAGTTTCCAGAACTATCTTTAAGAGAAAAACCATTTGTATTTTTATTATCATATAAAACTCCACTAGACTTTCCGCTATCCCACGGAGAAATTATAGGAACTTTATTATCATTTCCTGATTTCGCTATACATAATGGATTTTCAGTTCCATCATTAATAAATTCACACGCAGCACCAAGTGAATGACATCTATATGCTGAGCACGGCTTCAAAGGATTTCCATTGCATTCACCACAATTTTCACTTCCAGAAGGAATTGATGCGGTCGGACAATTAAATTGCACATTTATAGTTGCTTCTCCAACTTTTTTATAACTTTCTGAAAATAAAAGTGCAATTAGTAGAAGTGCAATTGCTATTGGAATTGCTTGTGGAACTGTTAAAGCAATTTTTCCAAGTGCTGCTAATGCTATTAAGAGTCCTCCTAATGCACCTGCAATTGTTAAATACATTGATGATTTTGCATCAACACCGAGAATACTTCCAATTAAATTCCCAACAAGAGCACCAATTGCAGCTCCTGCCATGACATTGCCGAATGCTTGCCATGCAGACATTGAAGCTGTTCCCCCTGCCACTTCTGTAGTTGTAGCATATCCTACAGCCTTCCCTTGTGCTACTAACATAGCATTAGTTGCCTCCACACTCGCCCCGGCGGGAATAGTAGAAGCCGTGCCTGTTGCAATCTTTCCAAAAACAGTCCAACTGTTTTTAAAAATACCCCTATATAACAAAGTTCCAAGTGCCAAACCACCAGCCCCCTTAACAGTATAATCTAACCAATCAGGCATTCCTCCTGCCTGAGCAATTGTTGATATTTTATTTTCAGTTCCTTCTTCTGTTGTTTCATCTTCATTTGCAGGCATTAAATAACCTAAAACATCTGAACTTGGTTTTTCAAAAATAGTAACAGTATCTTTTGTTCCAGGACAAAATGCAGAGGTTTCTCCTTCTGCAATATAATTCTGAGTAGGAGCACAATCTCCTTGTTTTAAACATCCTCTTGCAAATACTTCTTCTGTATCAACATCTAAACATTGGCAGTTTTGAATGCAAAACCATTTTGTCCATTCACTTCCAAACACTTTCTTTTTCTGAATCTGTATAAAATAAACAGGGCATTCAAAATTTATTGAACCACATATTGCACTTCCTGTTGCTTGTCCTTCTTGTGTTGATAAATCAAAACCTTCAGGAAACTTTGGAAAACTATGCGGAATTATAATTTCACTTGACAAAACCTTTTCATCTAACCAATCTGGCTTTCCAATCTTTTGAGCATTTCTAATATCAGGATATTTTTCAGAATATGTGCAAAATCCTCTTCTTGTTTCTTCTGTTGAAACACTGCTTCCATCTCCCCAAGGATTATTTCCAAAACATTCTCTATATTGCTCTCCTCCAGGTGAAATCATCATTTCTTCATAACCACAATCAGGATTTCCTGTTTCAGAAGAAGTTAAACATGATTGCCAATTATTAACCCTGCATGATGCATGTTTTAAACTACCTAATTCTCCTTCTATTGTTGTTTCAGCACAAATTCCATTTCTTTTATCATCACAACCCTCGCTTCCAATTACTCCATCTTCACAATAAAACACCCAATGCCTGCTTCCCATTGGATCTCTTCCATTTCCAATACATCTGTCATAAACACACCAAGACTCTCCATCTTTGTATTTCTTTCCTTTATATGTGCATGATAAATCTTTGCAAATATAATCTCCATAAACAGGAAGTCCAGTTGATACCTCATTTTTAACACATTGACTTCCTAACAAATGATTGCAGTTTCCACATGTTTTTGAATTTGCATTTCCATTCTTACTATCAATCCCACACATTTCAGTATAATTTGCAGCAAAATTCCAGTAATTTTTATCATTTAACATTTTAGAATTATAAACATTAGCTAAATTTCCACAACTATCTAAATAATAAACCTGATCATAACCTTCAACGCATGTTGTTTTCTTTGATGGATTGCATGTTGTATTTAAACTTGGATTTGTGCATAAATAATTTTGATAAAAAGTTCCAGAACCTGCCTTGCATTCACTTTCTTTTCCAAAACTGCAGTCATTTTTATTTCCATTAGGAATAACACAAGCTCCTTTTGGCTCTAATCCTCTTAAAGCAAAACATTCTATTTCTCCTGTTTTTATAAAATTTTTTTCAATTCCTAAATCACTTGCTTTATTTTCGCATAATTTTTCAGTTACCCAATCTGTATTATCTCCTAAAATACAACATCCTAATTGACATTGCTGCAATTCACTTAATGTATTATCAAACCAATCACCATTTAATTCACATTCTGCTTTTGGAGAATTTTCAACACAAGTTCCTTCATCAGAATTGTAACATGCTCCTAATTTACATGAAGAATATTCATCACATGTTGTTGGCTGGCATCCTGTTGAACAATTTGTGCTGCATTCTGATTCAGGAATATCTGCACACAATGCTCCATTATTTTTTTCAGGACAACATTGATAATTTGGAACACTAACAGCAGCACTTACACTAGGAACTTCATCTAAAACTTCATCAATCATCCAGCAAAATGCAAATGTTGCTGTTATCATTAAGATGATTTGCAGACTAACTTCAATGTATTTGCTGGTTTTTATCATTAACATATTATCTGTCTTGCTTATTACTCGGCTCTGCTTAACTTCTATTTTCCCAATATGTTTTTTATTAGTTAATGGTTTTTTCATTTTAAAATCCAGAAGGAATTATGCAACTCCTTATTGCTATATTTAATTTTTCTTGAGATGATTTTTCTGTTATTGTATATATTTTAATATCTTCTCCTATTCTTGTTTTATCTATTCTATATAATGGATATAAGGCCGCATATCCAACATATTCAAAATTGCAAAATCTTGCCTCCTGGTTTGCAATTTCAATTGCAATTAAAACTAAATCATAAGCAGGATTATTTAATTTGCTTGTAAATTGTTTATATTCATTAACATCACTTCCTTTTTTCATTATAAAATTCTTGTCAATAATAACTTCAACTTGTTTTGTTTTAAGATTAACTTTTATACTCTCTGCTCCTTGTTCAATATTATAATTTTGTTTTTCAAGAGTTTGTTTCAAGCTTGTGAAACAATCTCTTACAATTGGCTGAATATAATTATTAATTTCATTTTCTATATCTTTAATATAAGCAGGATGCTGATTTGTGCATGCAGTATAATATTTTTCAGTATAGCATAAATAAGCAACTCTATTATTTTTATATAATTGATAATTTAAAGGCTCTAAAAAACCTCCTTGAGGCATTATTATATCTAAAGCTTGTTTAACTCCTTCTCTAACACAAACATCAATATATTGCTGCGGGTTTTTTGCATCTTTTTCAATAACTTCAGGAACAGGTTTTGAGAGAACAAATATTAATGCAATTATTACAACCAATATTAATGCAAAAATTATGAAGATTGTGACTTGCGCTTTTTTATTTATTATCATTTTATTTCTTTTTTCCATTTTTTTCTAATAATTTAATAGATTCTTCAATAACGTGTGATTTATTTCTAAAATTTCCTTTTTTGAGAATTATATCTATTAATTTTTCTGTTTTCTCATCTATAGTTGCAGATATCCTCTTTTTCATAGTATTACTAAATATTACTTAATATTATCTATTATTACCTTATCTTACTTAGTATTACTTATTTATAAAGGTTTTGGCAATAGAAAATTTTAATCTTGTTTTAATCCTCAGTCTCCACCCTAGGAGCTAATATAAAGCTTAATTCAATAAAAGGAGTATTAAAATCCAATCTTAAAGGATAATCATTTCCAAAGTTAATAATTGTTTTATCTGTTAATTTGCATGCTTTCATCATTTTCTGCAGATATTCTAAAGAATATTTTGATTTTGATTCCCCTGCCTGTATATTAACTTCATCTGAACTATATTCTGATTTAAATGAATTCAAACTTCCCTTACCTTCTATAATAAACCTGTCTAAATGAGATGAAAAAGAGCATGAATCAGCAACAACAGAGCAGTCTTCAATAGCTTCTGCAAAATCAATAGATGCCATTTCTATTCTGCTTGAAAATTCCAAGCTTGGGATTTTCTTTTCTTCTTCTTCAATTTCAATCAAAGCTAAATTAAACTCCCTGTTAATCTTGTCTTTTATCTGCAATCTTAATGTATTTTCTTCTCTTGTAATAACTAAAACACTTTTCATAGAGCATCTTCTTAAAACAGCTTTAAGACTTTCTAAACTAACACCCAAAACTTCCTGATTTTCAACATCAAACTGGGCAAAAGCAGTGCTCGGCAGTTTAAAAGAAACCATTGCAACATTAGCAGGATCAATTGCTATAATAGTTATTCCCTGCTTGCTAATCTTAATCCTGACTTCTAAAACAAGCTCTGAAATAATACTTATAATCTCTGAAAATATTCTTGGATTTTCAAGTTTCAATAACATTTTATATGAAAAAGAAAATAGCTTTTAAACATTGTTATAATACATTACATTGAATTTTAAATAGGCTTTTTTATTATTAATTAATATCATAAACAATATTAATAACACAAACCAGTAATCAATAAAATAACCACGCTGCACAAGAAGGTACATAATCTCAAGAAAAAGTACATACTATCGCGTAACAATATATAAAATTAATAAAAAGATAAATAACCAAAACCAAAATGTTATCTGTAAAAGAAGAAAGAATAAGATTAATAACAAAAGCATATTATTCAAGACAGGATGTTAGAAAGGCTTTATTAGAATTTTCTAAAAACAGAGAATGCATTCCTCGTTATTTTGAGGGTTTTGGAAAGCGCCCTGATATGTTTCAATATGAATCAGATATTTTTGAGCAGGTTAAAAAAGGAGCAACTTCTTTTCATTGCTCGCAGGAACTTTGGAAAGACCCATTAGAAGTTTCAACAGATTTAAATCAGTTGCAATTAAATGAATTAAGAATTGGCTGGGATTTATTATTAGACATTGATTCTAAGTATGTGGATTTTAGCAAGATATATACTGAAATTTTAATTGATGTTTTAAGATTTCATGGAATCAAGAATATAGGAGCAAAATTCTCAGGAAACAAAGGCTTTCATATTCTTATTCCTTGGAAGGCATTTCCAAAAGAAATTTATGGACAAGAAACAAAAAACATGTTTCCAGAATGGCCTCGTTTAATATGCAGTTATCTTGCTTCTTTAATACAACCAAAATTAGAAGAAAAAATATTTTCTGACAAAACTTTAAAGCAAATGGCAGAAAAACTTGGACACAAAGAAGAGGATTTAATTATAAAAGAATGCAATATATGTAACAGGCCTGCTGAAAAAAAATTATTAATAACATGGAACTGCTCTTATTGTCAAAATCAGATTCAAAGCATTGAAGGAACTTTTAAAACAAAGCCAAGATGCCCTGACTGCAGGACAGAATTAAAAGAAATTGCAAAACAAGAAATTTATTTTTGCAATTATTGCAATATTGATTCTAAAAGAAACCCTGAATTTTTTAATGAAAAAAGAATAAAAACAGAGCATTTTATTGAAGCTGATTTAATATTGGTTTCACCAAGGCATTTATTCAGAATGCCATATTCTCTTCATGAGAAAACAGCATTGTCTTCTATAGTTATAGACAAAAATAAAATTAGAGATTTTGAAATTCAAGATGCTCTTGCATTAAAGGCAAAAATAAAGCCATTTATGCCAGATTCAAAAGAAAATGAAGCTAAAAATTTATTATTGCAAGCTTTAGATTGGAAAGAGCACCAAACTAAAAATGAAAATAAAATCAGGCAATATTATCAGCCGACAGAGCAAATAATAAAACCATTAAATCAGCAAACAAACAAATCTTATAAAGAAATTCAAATCAGTAATTTAACTCCTGATTTATTTCCTCCCTGTATTAAAAAAATTCTGCAAGGGCAAAAGCAAGATGGAAGAAAAAGAGCATTATTTATTTTATTGAGTTTTTTCAGAGCTTTAAAACTTCCTGAAAATGAAATTAAAAAATATATTGAAGAATGGAACTCTAAAAATTATCAGCCATTAAAACAAGGCTATATACAATCTCAGTTAATATGGTATTTTAGAAATCAGATAAGATTGCCTCCAAACTGCGATAAAACTAATTACAAGGATTTGGATGTTTGTAATCCAGATGAAATATGCAGATTAATAAAAAACCCTGTTAATTATGTTCTAAAATCTTATTTTAGAAAAAGAAGATAATTTATAGCCAAATTAAATACCTTAAAAGAAAATTCAGTAAATTTAAATACCTCTGATGATTAATTTTTTTATGAATAAAAAAAGAGTTGTTTTAGTGATTTTAATAAGTCTAGTTTTGCTATTAATAATTCCAGTTGTAACAGCTGCTAATAACACAGAAGACTCAGCATATGCATGTTTAGAATCTAAACTAGCTAGTAATTGCGGTTCTTTAAATAATTCAGTTGATATTTCTTTTGCTTTGTTAGCAATGGCATATAATTCTAATATACAGAGCGATTGTCATTCTGCTTTATTAGCTGAAAAAACAAAAAATTGCTGGGAAGGAGGGAAAGATGATTGTGATTTAAAAGCAACAGCATTAGCAATTCTTGCTTTGGATAATATAAGAGTTGATGTCAATGAATATGCAGATTGGCTTTTAGAAGAAGACCAAAAAATAATAGCAAAAGAGCTTAATTGGTATTTACAAATTGATTCAGATACTGAAGCAGAAATGGAATGTACAATAACTGTTGATGGAACAGACCATAAAGCTGTAATAGGAGCTGATAAAAAAATTAAAACATTTTCATCAACTACTTGTTTATCAAAAGATAGTTCTGAATATTATTTAAAAATTGCATCAACTTGTTATGATAAAGAATTTACAATTTCATGTGACCAGGATTTTATAACATCTACTTTTTATAAAGTAGGAACAACTTTTTACATATCAGACAAAACCCAAAGCGCTTCTTCAGGAGGAGACACAACTGAAAAAGTAAATGGCTATTGTTTTACAACATCATCTTTATGTGATTTTGAAGGAAGTTTATGGGCTACTTTAGCATTAGCAAAAGCAGGAAAAGAAATTTCTTCTTATATGCCTTATTTATATTCTGTATTTGACAAATCTGAAAATATAAAATATTTTCCATCAACCTTTCTATACATGTTAAGTGAGGATGATGAATATTATGCTGAAGTTACAAGCAGGCAAAAGCAAAGTAAATTCTGGGAAGAGTTAGCAGGAAATAAATTTTATGATAGTTCATTAGCTTTATTAGCTTTGAAAGATTTGGACTTAGAAGAGACAGCTAATTCAAGAAATTATTTTTTAGGGATTCAGGATAAAATTCAGGATAATAATGGCTGTTGGGGTTCTGTAAAACAAACAGCATTTTTATTATATGCAGGATGGCCAAAATCTCCTGCAATTTTGTCAGGAACTTCTCTTGATTGTGAAAAATCAGGATTTTCCTGCACTGCTTCTGAAGATTGTTCAAAGGATGACAGAAAATCAACTTATTCATGTTCAGGTTTAAATGTCTGTTGTAAAGAACCAAGTGAAGAAGAAACCTGCACTGAAAAAAAGGGAACAACATGTCCTTCAGGAACAAAATGTTCAATTGCAGAAGTAATAGCATCAGACAATTTAAAATGTTGTACAGGAACATGCAGCTCAATTCCAATAACAACAACACAATGTGCAACTTATAATTATACATGTAAAACTTCATGTGATAATGATGAACAACAAAATTTATACACCTGTGATGCAGGAAAAAAATGTTGTGAGCCAAAACCAACAAAGAGTTCAATATGGATAATTATTTTATTAATCATCTTAATTATTTTAATAGTTTTAGCAATAATATTCAGGAACCAATTAAAAATATGGTTTTTTAGATTTAAATCAAAATTTAAATCAGGAAAAGGTCCAGGTATGACAAGAAGACCTCCAATGCCTCCTCAGTCTATGTTAAGAAGGCCCCAACCAGTTTACAGACCTGCAATGAGGCAAATGCCAATGAGAAGACCTCAACCAAAAGACAATGAATTTAGTGAAACAATGAGAAAATTAAGAGAAATGACAAAATAAATACATAAACTTTATTAATCTCTTTTATATAATCATATTATGAAAAAGAAGTATCTATCATTACTTTTAATAATATTATTAATGCAATTAATAATCTTGCCTGTTTTAATAGCATTAGATTTTACATTATTAAAAACAAGTTATCAGCCAAGCGAAACACTGCAGGCAGAAATATCAGGAAATTTTCCAGATGGAATTGATAAAGATAATATTTTTCTTTATAGGCAGGGGCAGAACAATCATATAGCAACTATATATGATTTAATTAAATATAATGATGTTTATTATCTTTATATGGTATTGCCTAATTCAGAAGGAAATTATTCAATTAAAATACAAGATACAAAGTACATAGATGCAGGCATTGAAATTGAAGAAGACATAGTTAAAGATATAAACATAAAAAAGACAGGAGCTGGTTTATCAATAAGTCCAGGATTTGTTTCAGCAATAAAAGATTTTTCAATTACAATAACTTCTTTAAATGCAAACCAAGATATAACCGCTGAGTTTGAAGCAACTAAAGAAAAGCAAACTTTTAATTTAAAAGAAGCTGAAACCAAAAAATTAACTTTTTCATTATCTGGAATAAATAAGACAATCAAATCAAATCTTAAAATTAATACTTATAATATCCCTGTTTTTATAACAGGAAGTTCAGGACAAGATTCTTTTACACAGCTTTCTTCATTAATTGGTTTTTCTCTTAGTAAAATACAAACTCCTCTTCTCAAAAATAAATTATATTCTTTTACAATAATAATTCAAAACATAGGAAAAAATAATTTAACAAACATTATTTTAAGTTCTGAAGGAGCAAATATAGATATTAAAATTGAACCATCGAGTTTTGATTTTTTACAAATAGGAGAAGAATCTACAATAAAGTTAGATATAACAATAAATAAAAAAGCAACAAATTCTGTTAATGGAAGTTTAATAGCTTCTTATGATAATAAAAAATCAAAATTGCCTTTAATATTTAAAATAACAACAAATGCTTCAGAAGTTAATCTTACAGGAACAAGTGTAACTGGACAATTAAGTTGCAAAGCTTTAGGGGGAAAAGTGTGTACTAATTATACAGAACCATGTGTTGGAGGAGAAGTTGCAAGTTTAGATGGTAATTGCTGCAAAGGAGAATGTAAAAAAGAGAGTTCAGGCGGAGGAGGAGGTTGGATTATAGGAATAATAATCATAATTATTGTTGTTGGTATAATAGCTTTTATTATAATTAAAAAGAAAAGGCAAAAAACATTAAATCCAGAAGATATTATAAAGCAGAGAGCAGAAAAAAAAGGAAGACTACCAGAAGAAGAAAGCAAAGAAGTCAGAAAAAAACTTGAAAGAGTTTAATTAATTAAGTTTTTTTCTTTTAGTTCAGGAACTAAATCATCTTCATCTATTGATGCTATTTTAATATCTTTATCTTTATATGAAGAATCTATCCATATAATTTCATTTATTTCTGAAGTTGGCTTTGGTTTTCCTTTAATTTTAACTAAATAAGTTTCCATTTTAACGATTTTATCTTTATCTCTAAAATGTGGTGCTTTATATGTATTAAAATATTTTAAAGAAATTAATTCAACATTTAATTCTTCTTTTAATTCTCTTTTTAATGTTTGTTCAGCAGTTTCTCTGTTTAAGATTTTTCCACCAGGCATTATAAAGTGGGGTTCATCATATTTTCTGCACATTAACATCTTTTTATTCTTCAATATAACTCCTGCAACTTTATGATGGATTTCCATTTTTATTTTAAAATTTTATTTTTTAACTACTTTTCTTTTTTAGAAACTTTCTTACTTTTATTATTAGAAGTTTTAGATTCGTTCTTTTTAATCTTTGTTTTTTTATTTTCAGGTTTTATTTCAAATTTAGTATTTTCAATTTGATTGCCTTGCATTTCCTTTAATTTATTTAACAAAGCATTTTTTTCTAAAATACTTGTTTTTGCAATTTCATCATATTGATGCAGTTTTTTTGTTATTTCAGTTAATAATGTACTTAATTCAAAATTCTTTAATCTATATTCAGCAGGTTCTAAAATTTCAACATGCGAGGGCAGTGAGTTAAAGATAATTAGTAAAATTTCTTCTATTTTGTCTGCTCCTATTTCAGCTTCTGCAAAACTGGTAAACAAATCTTTAGCTTTTGTTTTTTCAACAGGTTTTGCATCATAAATAGTTTTTTTAAGAACTTTTATTCCAGGAAGTCTTTCAAACTCATCAATAATCTTTCCCAAGGCTTCTTTGATATATTCTGCCGGCCTTCCAAGTATTTCAAAAATAAAAAATGCTTTTATTTTTTTGTCTTCCATTTTATTTTTTTCTTTTAAAAATCAATGCAATTATGAGCAATATGCATAAAACTCCAAAGCCATATATTGCATATGTTTTAATCTTCTCTGTTTTAGATTCATATAAAATAGCAGGGGTTTTTAAGTTTTCTGATGTTTTTTTATTTAGATAAATCACAGTATGTTCATTATCTTCTTCAATATTCTCTGATAAAATATTTGTTTTATTTTCTTTAACTAATTTTTGTTTTTCGTTTGTTGTTTCTTTATCTGTTTCATCTTCTGTAGTTTTATTTTCTTTTTCATTAGTTTTATTTTCTGTCTTTTCAGTTTCTCCATCGGCCTCACAATTGTTTTCTTTATTTTTTGTAGATGTTTTAAAAATCCATTCATCATCACAATATTGATAAGTTTTATCATTGTTTGCAGCATCATTAAAAATATCTGTTTCATCAATTAATTCATTATTTTTAAAAAGTTTGACACTTTCGTTTGAATTATCTAACCATTGTTTATTGAGATTTATTACTAAGTAATCTGAAAAACTTGTATTTAATTCATATTTATCTCCGTCCCCATTCTCAAGATAATAGCCATTTAAATTTATTTCAGAATTCGAATACAATTCAATCCATTCATTTCCAGCATCTGTTCCAGAAGGATTTAATTCTACTTCATTTATTCTAATAGCAGAAACAGAACTAATAAATATTAAAGTTATAAAAGTTAAAAACAAAAATACCAGTCTTTTTTTCATAACAAGATACCCCTTTCTTACCTCTTTATTATTTTATTGATTTTAATTAAAATACTTGTGCAAATCTTTTTCCTTTTTTTTGAGCAAGTTCAAGAGAAACAGCTAATCCTGTTTTTGTTTTTTTAATATCTTTTGGTTTTAAAAAATACCATCCAAATCTATTAAACCTTAAAGCCAGCAAAGGTTTTAATCCAAAAATCTGGCTGAAAATCAAAAATCTTTCAATTTGATTTTTATCAAGATATTTTACAGATTTCTTGCATGACTTGCATTCAATTGAAAATTTTTTCTTAAATTTTCCAGCAATTAAATCACAGCTTGGTTCAGGCAATAAACCGCTTCCAGCTATTCTTATTGCCATATATCCTTCTTCAACTAATTTATGAAGAAGTTCTCTTTCAGTATTTGCACCTTTTTCTTTATTTCCCATAATAAACCTGCTTTTTTCTCATTTAATAACAATTATTAATTATTTTTAAAGCTTCTTAATACAATAAATCTTATAAATAAAGCATTTGATATAAAAATATGGAATATAATGAACCCCACAAGACATATCTTTTAATTGCATTAGTAGAAAGAAAAGAACCTTGTGTAAGTTTAGTAGATGCTAATGATTTAAAATGTTTTGTTAAAAGTTTAGGAACAACCAAAATTATAGATATTTATAGATTTGAAAAACAAGGAGGAACCTTTGTTCCTGTTAAAATAAGTAACAAAGTACTAGAAGCAATAGTAAATCCTACTATTGCTCACCCTTCTCCTAATCGCTCATAAATCTCTTGCAAATAGAGTTTTTCTTTGGTTTGCCTTTGCTCTTTTTACAGCATCTTTTAAAATATTCTCAACTTTTTCATTTAAAGCTGGTTCAACTTCTTCAGCAACATTATTTATAATATGTTCTTCATCAAGCTTTTTAACTATTTCTCTTATCTTGCTTTTAATTACAATGCCCATATTATTAGATAGATAGTAGATTTATAAAATATATTTACCACTATATAGTAACATTTATAAACCCTTTTTCATTATAATTATTATGAAAATATTACAAAATAAATTTATTATATATGGGATTTTAATCTTACTTGGATGTTCTTTTCCAACAATGATAGGATTAAGCCTATTAAATTTAAAATGAAAAACTATAACCAAGATTTAATAAAAGATGAAAGAGAACTAAGAAAATCTGAATTTAAAGGAGAGATGGAAAAAACAGAGTTTACTGAAAGAATCACAATTTCACCATCTTTAAATAAATTAACAGGGTTAGAAAGTATTTTCAAAAAGTAAAATAAAATGAAAAACGCATCTAAATCTATAATTGGAGCAGTAGCAATAGGAGTAACAGCTCTTGGTTTAGCTGGATGTGCAACACCAGGCGATTCATCTAATTGTGAAGGAAGACCAACTCGTTGGTATTTACATTCAGAAACCCCTAGTGGAGAATATACAATGAAATCAGGACCTGGATATTTCTATTTAGATACTAGAAAATATGAACAACCAAGAGGACATTCTCATAGTGGTTTTAGAGATTTTAGACACAGAGGAGAAAAATTCCCTGATAGCAGACACAGAAGATATTAATTATTTCTAATTTTTAATCAGGTTTCATAAAAGGAAACAATATTACATCTCTTATTGATGGTTGATTTGTAAATAACATAATTAATCTATCTATTCCTATACCAACACCACATGCAGGAGGCATGCTGTATTTCAATGCTTCTACAAAATCTTTGTCAGTAGGCATAGCTTCTTTATTTCCTATTTTTCTTTCTTTTTCTTGTTCTTTAAAATTCTCTTCTTGTAAACGGGGATCATTTAATTCTGAGAAAGCTCTTCCAAGTTCCATTCCGCCTATAAACGGCTGGAAAATTTCAGCTTTTGTTTTATCTCCTCTTTTTGGTTTTGCAAGAGGAGCAAGTTCAATTGGATAATCTATTAAAAATGTTGGCTGAATTAATTTTTCTCTAAATATTTTCAAAAGTTCATCTGCTAAATTATTCTTTGTTATAACTTTATCAACTATTCCATGCTTTTTTGCAATCTCTTTAGCTTTTTCATCAGTTTTTACTTTGCTTATATCTTCTTTTAAATATTTTTTAATAGCATTAAGTAAAGAAATTTTTTTCCATTTTTTTAAATCTATTTTATGTCCTTGATAATTAAAAACAAGCTTGCCGAATAATTCCTTGGCTATTTCTTTTATAAGTTGTTCAAATAATTTCATACCATCATTATAATCTGCATAAGCTTGATACCATTCAATTGTTATGTGTTCTGGATTATGCTGTCTGTCTGCCCCTTCATTTCTGAATTTTTTTGTTATCTCATAAACATTTCCAAGCCCTCCAACCAATGCTTTTTTTAAATATAATTCAGGAGCAATGCTCAGGTAAAGATGAGAATTATAAGCTTCGCAGTATGTTTTAAATGGTTTTGCATGTGCTCCTCCATAAACAGATTGAAGTAAAGGAGTTTCAATTTCTATAAAATCATGTTTTGCCATAAATTTTCTCATTATATCAAGAATCTTAGCTCTTTTAATAAATAACTCCCTAACTTCAGGATTAATAATTAAATCTAAATATCTTTTTCTGTATCTTTCTTCTTTATTAATTAATCCATGCCATTTTTCAGGAAGAGGAAGCAAAGATTTTGTCAGCAATTCAATTTTATCAGCTAAAACAGATATTTCTCCTGTTTTAGTTTTCATAACTTTTCCATTAACTCCTATAATATCTCCAATATCAATATATTTTACAAATAATTCAAAACTATTATTTTTAGTAACATTTTTTTGAAGAACAAGCTGAATCTGTCCCTTTGAATCTTGTAAATGAGCAAAAATTAATTTTCCAATATTTCTTACAGTCATTACTCTCCCTGCTATCTGAACCTTTTTAGAACTTCTTTGATTATTTTTTAATTTTTTATTCTTTTCTTTTATATTAATAGAAAAATCTTTTTGTTCAAATTTATAAACATAAGGATTTATCCCTTTTTCTATTAGTTGCTTTAACTTTCTTTTTCTTTCATTTATTATTTGTTCTTCTCTTCCCATTTTCTCTTTTTTTACATGCTCAAAATCTTAAATGAATCAAAACCAATATTTTTGATTTCTCCATATTCAACCTCTTTAATTATAGATTGTGAAGGCCCTTTTTTAACTTCTTCAATAAATCTGTTAATTGTTTCATCTTTTCCTTCAATAATTATTTCAACTCTTCCATCATTTAAATTTCTAACATATCCTTTTAATCCTAATTTATCTGCATGTTCTTTTACAAACTGCCTGAAAAATATTCCTTGGACAGTTCCTGTTATAAATATCTTAATAGTTTTCATTTTTGCCTCTTTATTAATTGTTAGAAAAAAGAATTAATAAACTTAATGTTTTGTTTTAACTCTATAAAATTGTTTTGGGTCTGGAATCTGCACCTTTCTTATTACTCCATCTACCTCAACTTCAAATATTAAAGAAGGGACATTTCTAGGGCCCTTAAGTCCATCACAACCCTTCATAACTCTGTCATCACTCCCCGAAAAAACTCCGTCAGTCTCTTCAGTATAAGTAGAGGCTTTCCTTAGATTAAGTATATATTCTTCCATAATAATCATAAGCTTCAATCATTTATAAATTTTACTATTAGTAGTAACTTTTTAGTAATACCAAAATGCTAGGAAACCCATTTTTAAAAGCATTTATAAAACATTTTTCATTAATATTAAAATGATAACAAGAGGCGTAGTTGCTCACCATCTTCACACAAGAAAAAGAATTTATAAAAATCTTGAACCTTATCCTAATCCAAATAAATGGAAAAGATTAATGGATAAGTTAATTTATGCAGCAGGAATTATAGGTCCTTTAACTATTATACCTCAATTAATAAAAGTCTGGTTTGAAAAAAATGCTTCAGGAGTTTCAATTATTTCTTGGATAGCTTTTTTAATAGGCGCTTGTTTTTGGCTGGTTTATGGAATAATGCATAAAGAAAAACCAATTATTTTTACATATTTAATATGGATAATTTTTCAGGCTTTTTTAATTTTAGGAATAATTTTATATGGTTAGTTCAACACAAAATCAGGTTTTCCTAAACAGTCTTTTGTCCTTTTATAAACACCAATAAATCTATCTAAATTATCTTTAACAAAACCACAAAAACATTCATTTTCTTTTAATTTTCTAATTTTTTTCCAGTTTTCTTTATCTAAATATTTCTCAAAAATAGGACTTCCATTTAAAATCTGTTTTTCAGATTCTTTTAATAAATATATAGTAGGAAGTATTTCACATATAATTTCTCCTGGAATTAGAATCTCACAGAGTTTTTGTTCATTTCCAGATTCAAATTCAGAAACAGCTTCATCAAATTGCTTTAAACTTATAAAATTATCATCTTTTTCTGAGAAAATTCCAGCACAAGTTCTTCTTAAAGAAGTCATATGTGCTCCTCCTATTAACAAACCTAAATCATGAATTAATTTTCTTACATATGTTCCTGCTTGGCATTCAACTTCAAATTCAAATTTTTTACCTTTCTCAACTTCTTTTAAAATTTCAAATTTATAAATTTCCCTTTCTCTTTCAACCCTTTTTACTCTGCTTCGAACAGGTGGTTTTTGCATAATCTTTCCAATAAATTTCTTAATTATTTCTTTTAAATCATCTAAACTAATTTCAGAATGAAGTTGCATTTCTCCAACATAAGTTTTATTTTTTTTAATAAAATAATCCATTAATCTGCATGCTCTGTTTAAAGCAATTGGCAAAACTCCTGTAACTTTTGGATCTAAAGTACCAAAATGAGATGTTTTATTTAATTTAAGTTTTGTTTTAATATGTGTATCAACATCAAAACATGTTGGCCCAGATGGCTTGTCTATGTTTAATATTGAAAAGTCTAAAAGTTCTTGAATTGATTTGTTTGCTTTGATTTCTTGGAAGTTCATTTTCACCTCAACTTCTTCAATTTCCTGACTTTTCTTAAATCAGTCATGAGTTCAGTTGCATAACTAAATTCAATTGCAGGCATATTAATATGCTTTAAAATAAATCTTTTTATTATTTCAGGCCTGACTTTTCCTGCTTCTCTTAACATCCATCCTGTTGCTTTTTGAATATAATGATTATTGTCATAAACATATTTTTCAGCTAGTCCCATAGTTAATTTTATATTTCCTTTTTTAATTAAAGGTAAAGTAGAGACAATTGCAACTCTTTTCATCCATATATTATTAGATTTTGATAATTTTATAATTTCTCTTTCAAGTTTAGGAAATTTAATTAACATTTTTCCTAAAATCTGGCTTGAAAAACTATCAACCTGGTCCCAAGTTTTCATAGATTTTAATTTTGTTTTAATAAACTTCCATGTTCTTAAATCAAATTCATTTTCATATAATTGCAAAGTATAAAGTGCCAATGACATTTCTTCATGGAAACCAGATTTCCATAACTTGTCAAAAACCTTGTAGAAATTTTTTAAAGAATATTCTTCATGAAGTCTTTTAGCCATTTCTCTTAATTCAGGAACTTTAATCCCATAAAATTCATAAGGTGATTTCAAATATCTTTTAATATCTTCTGCAACCTGTTTATTGCTTAACTTTTTCAATTCTTTTTTTAACCTGTGTTCTGTATTAATCATTTTGTGCTTTTCTGTTTTATTAATCTTATTTGTTAATACTATACATAACTACTCGGTTTAGTTGACTTCTTTGCCCGAGATTATATTTTGATTACTGATATTAATTTATAATTATTTAGCCAAGGCAACTCTTCTGATTTTTACTCCTTTATCTTTTGAAATATGTTTTGCTTCTTTTGTCTTTTGTTTTGCTTGTTTCATTCCTTCTTCTTTTGAAGCCTGTTCTTTTTCTTTTACTTCAACTTTCTTTTCCTCTTCAATTTTTTCTTCAGCTTCTGGTTTTTCTTCTTTTTTCATTGTTTCTTTTGCTTTTTCCATTAAACCTTTCTTTGCTTCTTTTTTCTTTGAAATTTCTGTTTTCTTCTTTTCTTCTCTTAATCTTTTAAATTTAATATGTTCAGGAATATTAACTAATTCAACTTTTACAAAATCTTCATATTTTTTAGCATTGACTTTAATTTTTGCAGGAGGTTTTCTCATACCTCTAAATCTTATTTCATTGTTTAAATCAATATCAATTTTAATTTTTCTTAAATCCCTGTCATAAACTTTCATATGTCTTGCTATAAATTGTTTTAATGCCTTTACAGCCTTATTTGCTCTTTTATATTTTGGAACTTTTAGCCATTCTCTTCTTAAAGGAACAATATATTCTCTTTCAATCAGTAATGTTGGTTTTTTTTCTTTTGCCATTTTTTTAACCTAAATGCTGTTTCTTTAATCTTCTTGGTTTAATTTTTAATTTTGTTCTTCTCCAGTTTCTTCTTACAACAGTAACAGCTGAAGGATGAACTCTTTTTCCTACTCCTAATTTTTTCAAAACTACCCAGTAAGGAGCCCATTTTGTTCTTCTTCCATGTTTTCCTAATTTGATTTTCTTTTGATATTTTGGTTTTACCATTTTATTTCTCTTCTATTTTTATATTATTAATTTTATTATCCTCTTCACCTTGAGTAGCTTTTGCTTCTCTACTCTCTCTTGATTTTGATTGAGAATTACTGATATTTTCTAGTAATTGTCTTCCAGATTCTGTTAATCTTCTTCCGCTTCTTTTTTCTTTTGCTTTTTCAAGCAAGCCTGCTTTTTCAGCTTGCTGTAAAATTGTTCTTATAATTTTTCCGCTTCCTTTTTTAAAATGCTCTGGCTTAAATCCTCTTCCTCTTTTTTGTCTTCCACCATATCTTGTTCTTAATCTATTGACTCCAACAATTTTATTAATGTAAATTTGTCTTAAAATACTGGCAGCTCTTTTATGCCAAAAATCACTTTCCATTGGTATTCTTGCTCTTGCAACACTTGATTTAACAAACATTGCCCATTCAGGTTCTTTAAATTCTTGAATTTCTTTTAAAGCTTGTGCTAATTTCTTATTATATTCACCTGGATTCATACTATAAACTGGATTTTTTTCAAGTTTCATTTTTGTTTATTATATTTTTATTAATCTTATACATTGTCACGCGATTTAGTTGTTTACCTCATGCGATAATGCTTTACTTCTTTTCGCGAGATTATATTTTGGTTACTGATATTAATTTATAGCCATTCCTTGCGGAATTAGATAGTTTATTAATTTAAACTTTTAGCTTAAATTTAAATTGAGAATGAGGTTTATAAAGTTATCTTAAATCTCAATCTTCGAAAACAAATAACTTCCTATTAAACTTATTCAAATAATTTAGTAAATGAATTTCGCACAGAATAAATTTTTTCATTATTGAGCTCATTTATCAATAACTTCATTTTAATTAAGAAATCTTCTGCTTTTAATATCATATCATTGCACAATTCTTTTGTTACTTTAATTATCTGCCTGGTTTCTACATAATATTGCTTGTCTATTCTTTCTTCTTTAGCCCATGAAATTACTTTTACCATATCTTTATTGCCAAATAATCTATCAAATAAAATTATTGATGCAGAATGATTTTCAGACTTAATCCCAATTTTAAATAATAATGATAATAAAGAGTTATACATGCAATAATAAGCTTCAGAAATAGAATTTTCATAAAGCTGGCTTTGAAATAATATTTTTGCAGATTTAATGCAGTTTTCTGCTTTTATTAAATAAGAAGATTTCATCTCTTCAGAACATTCAACTAATTTAATAATCCCCTTTCTTTTAAGCTTCTTTAAAAAATTCATTTTTTGCATAGAATTCCTCCAATCCCCTTATTATGATGTGGTTCTTTATAATTTCCTTAATTAATAAAGATTTAACGTCAAATTTTCCTATTTTTATGCTTAACTTAGAATTTATTTCTTTTATTCTGTTTTTAATCTCATTATCATTTGTTTCCAGATAAATATCAATATCACTATCTTTTTTGGGAATTCCTTTTGCATAGCTCCCAAATAAAATAATCATCCCCTTTAGGAAGTTCTTTTTAATGTCTTCAAAAATTACTGATAATTCAGGATGCTTTTTTAATATCTTATTTAATTTATGAATTTCAGCAGAATAAACATAGTTTTTAGCCTTTAAATTATTTTTAATAAAAAATATTTTATTTTTTCCTTCTTTCTTATAATCAAGAACATTCTCTTTTAATAGCTCATTAATCTTTCTTAAGATTGTAGAGTGAGATTCATTTAAGATTCTGGCTATTTCTCTTAAATGTGTTTTGTTTTTTAATAAAATTAATATTATTTCCAATTCTAGATTGTTTTTATTTTGAACCATATGTATCATATATGAACCAATACTATTTAAGTGTTTCGGTGAAGGAATAAAAAGATGGGATAATTGAACTAAAAATTTATTTAAATGTAGATTGTTTCCGAATTTTATGGAAAAAATAAATAAAATTTTTGTTGGAGTTATCATATTGCTATTCTTT
>CAYGVK010000004.1:0-23133 GCA_964353375.1 Candidatus Woesearchaeota archaeon | reverse complement strand
CTTAAAGAAATGGCTCGATATCATTCAAGGAGGAATGTGGCTCTTCCCATCTGATAAATCCCCTGATGCACATGTTCGTAAAAAGAGTTTAGGCGAACAGTTCAGAGAAGTTCTCAAAAGAGCCAACCTTCTCATTGCAGAAAGAGAACTAGAATTTGAAACAAAAGTTAATGGAGTAAAACAAACAAAGAAAATCATGAGACACAAATATTATTTCCACACTCTAAGGCATAGCTACGCCACTTATCTCAGAGACAAGGGCGTTGATATTTACACTATCTCTGATCTCTTAGGCCACAACCAAGTTACAACCACTCAAATTTACGCAAGGATAAGCGATGTACAAAGAACAAAAGCAGTTAATCAAGCTTTCAATCATCAATTTGCTCCCAATCCCTACCCCCTTCAGTATCAGATACAGTCCCAACAAATGCAACAAGTCTCAGCTCCCACACCTCAAACAGAAAATGATAAACTCTTAGAAATAAAGAAACTCGAGTTAGAGATTGAAAAAATAAGATTATTAAAAAACCAGGAGAAAGAGGTTATGAGTAATTATGATTAAAGTTATAACTTATACAATTGTAAAGCTTAAGCTTTCCGTATCACTATTGCCTGCATCATCAGTAGCTCTCACAATCAAGCTATGAGCTCCTGTTCTAAATTATAATTTCTTGTAGCAGTTATTATTCTTTAAACTCGTACATAAAGATCTCCATGCAGGTCTTGAATCAGAACTATCAATATATTCAACTTTATTGAAACTATTCTTATCTTCATTTAATACAGTCATATTGAAAGAGACAGATCTTCCCACAACAGAAGCATTAAAATCTCTAATCTCTGGAGCAGTAGTGTCTACCTTTACTTTTGTTAGTCTTGATTCTTCAGTGTTGTTTGCTATGTCTGAGATTACAAACTTATACTGAACTTCTTGACCATTGAACAAGCTAATATTTAGAGGAATTGTCCTTTCAATATTCTTTCCAGAATCACACGAACTTGAGAAAATCTCTTGTCCATTTATCACTATCTTCAATAATTGACAATTGCTCTCGGTATATTTAATATAAAAGTCACTTCCATTAGTATACTTATTGCTTGAAGGTTTTGTTGTTGATATTCTTGGATCTGTGCTGTCTATAAATAATCTTGTTTGGTTAGTTACATTTTTCCCATCAGGCAATATTCCTCTAAATAATAAAGTATGGTTTCCATCGCTGAGGGTTCTCTTTCTAGCATATCCATAACAGTTGGTACATAATGAAGACTCTCTTCCACCATTATCTGAATAAACCAATTTAGAAAGCTTATTCACAGAACTCAAATTAAACATAATACTTCTATCATTATAAATATCAGCAAGGGGATTAATAATTATCAAGCTGATAGATAAATTCTTACAAATCCCAGCATCACACGAGTCTTGGCAAGTTTGGATTAATTGTTCAGATGTAAAACTTCCATTCACAGAACAGGAACCAGCAAAACATCCAGCATTAGTGCAGTTCTTCATTTGATAAACACTATCTCCTTTACAATATTTATTACCAATAAATTGGCAACTTCCAGTAGAACAGACATTTATTGTATTTGTGGTCGTTTGATTTGTACAGTAGCTTTGTGAAGTGCCTGCATTATTACAAATGAAGGAGATATAACTTCTTGAAACATTATTCGCTGAACAAAAGTCATTTCCTATGTATCCATTAATTCCGCAATCTGAATTTTGAGAACAATTAATTTGAGGTGAACTTTGATTCCTAGAAATTCTTACAGAAGTTGTATCTCTATAACAAATACTTGTTCCAGCAGAGGTGGTTAGACAAGAACCTTGTACGATGGCCTGACCATTGTAAAGCACATCTGAAAATCCAGCACTAACACTACAGGTAGGAACTACACCACAACTAGTGCAATTTTGATATGTCTTCAAGTCAATCTCTTTATTATCTAAATCTTTTATCTTAATGAATTGTGACCCGACATGATAGTTTGATACATAGGACATTCCGGAAGGTAAATTTCCACTTAATACCTCAATCCAATAACTATACTTAGCACAAGTTGCGGTGGGTTCTATTTTAATCTTTGCGGTAAATTCAATCTTCTCCGTTATCGGAGCACCATTTACATTCACCCATATAGGATTTGTATAAATTCTTTTTTTTCCATCAGAACTTATGCAATCAACACGATAATAAGAATTTGCTGTTGGAATATCATAAAATGTTTTGCTTCCGCTTCCACTTATTTGCTGCGTTGCTCCTACCTGAGTTTCAGTGTCATCTCCAATAATTCCCCTTGAAATATTCAAATAACAGCTTCCCAAGAGATTATAGTTAATATCAAGCTTTACTTGATTCCCATACGTTATGTTTAATTCCTTTCCAATTTGGGTGTTATTAATTGAGAATATAAGTGCCCCATTATTACTAAGATAAGAATTCCCATTCTTTAATCCAGCAAAGAGATTTTGTTTAGAGTAAGATGAAGCATAAACACAAGTATATTCTTTTGCATAATCCGTGTTCAGATTTCCGTGAGCATCTGAACCAGCAGAAATGAAGACTTTTCTCTGCTTAAGTCCATTCCTGCCTAAAATAAGGTCTTTCCACTTTTCTAAGCCATCTTGCAATGCGACTCTATTATTGTTATCTTCTAAGTCACCATTCCAAATTTCTAAACCATTAAATGGCAATGAATAATTTTTCCATTTTGATATAGCAAGTCCAAAGAACATATCGGTTTCTGGATGAGCTGCATAAGAGAATCCCCCATAACTCTTAACTAAATCTACCATATATTTACATGAAGGATTATCAGTCCCAGGAAGCATTCCATTAAATTTATCATCGATATAAGTATTGTAGTTGTAAGCTAGTAGATGGTTTCCGTTTCCTGTTAAAGTATAGCCACAATTTATTTCTGTTCCGATTAAACATTCATCAAATAGGTTGCATTCTGCTGTAAAATTATTCCAATTGTACCAATCGTTTTTGTGCATACTATATGAATTTGAATGGTCTGTTGCAGTTACCCAATCCATGCCCATAACATCTCCAACAAGAATAGTTGATAAAAGAGGTGCACCCAGCTCCACTCCTGTATTTGTATAATCTGAGTGATAATGTGTATCTCCACAATACCATTGATTAATTTTTGGAATTGGTTCTGAAGTCGTTGTTTTTATGTAAATTGGTCCTTCCCAATTGTCAAAGTTCCAAGCAATATCAAACTTTACCTTTATGGCAATCTCATTATTAGCATTCTTCTTAAACCAACTCCTATTTACATAAAAAGTATAAAACCATGGTAGCTCTTCGATTGTAACCGGGGAATCCCAGCCAGTATAAGCCACCTCATTATCATTATCGTTTGCGTCATATATGTAAATATCATTTAAGGTTTGTTCAGAGTTCATTACCCCTACCATTAAAGGCATATACTCTTCAGAATCTTTGATTACCCAAGGCCCATCTAATAAATGATTATCTATTAAAGGAGCATAAGCCAAGCTTATCTTATCCTCTGAAGAAGAAAGGTTATATTCTTGGGACAATATTTCTTTCTCAAAGTATTGTTTAACTAGATACCTCCCCGGTTCAATATCTGCTACAAAAGAGGAGTCGTTGTTTATTGCTACAGTCACTTTAGAATTATCAGTCAGCTTAATTAACTCAACTTGATAAGGATAACCTTTAGGGACCTCATTAGATGATTCTGAACTTGCTTGCATGAGGCTTTTTGTTTTTACCTCACCTTCTTTGACTAACTCGATTTGAATTTTGTTAGAGTCTTCGCTAATTAATGAAAGAGTCTTTTGTACCTCGGTCTTTTTCAATACAGGCAAATCTTGTGAGGAGCTTAGAGGAAGAATAATAATTAGAAAAAGGATTCCAAGAACTGCTAAATTAATTTTTATTTTGCTTTCCATTTTATGAATGATAAGATTACCAATACAAAATTTACTGCCAGCAAAATCGCCAAAGATATTATTAGAAAACTTCCAAACTGCCCTCTTTGTTCTAAACTTGGAAGAGTGAAATAAAGAATAGATTGAACTATTAACACCAAAACAAATAAAGCCAAAACAATCCAAGAAGTCATCTTTAAGGGCTTTGCCTTTTGAGTGGAAAGAAATCCAACACACAACCCAATAATTAAAGTCATAGCAGAGATTAGAATTAATGGTTGCAAAGCATATGATAAATCAAGACAATTATTTCCTGTGCAGGTAAAAAGAGAAAGGAGAAAAATTAGTATTGGTATGGCTAGTCCGATGATTCCCCCTATCAAAACTCCTCTTATTTTTTCCATATAATTACCATAATATTACATAATATAAGTTTATCTACAAAAAAGTGGTTCAAAGGAAGTAGTGAAAATCTTATCAGTTCTTAATAATCCCACTCCATTTTTTCACCATCACACTCAGGACATTTTGCTGTAGTTATAACTTTATTATTGTTCTCACAAAGAGCATAATAGCTCAACCCAAATTTATTCATCAAAGCCCTCTTAATTTTGTCATGAAATTTTTCAACAGCGGGAACATTTAATAAGAAAAATCTTTGTACGATCTCATTTTTATTCCCACATCCAATGCATTGCTCAGGATTAAAATCTACCAGGGCATTACTGAACTTCTTAACATCTGCAGAATCTATTTCTTGAATTTCAATTTTCATATATATAAATAAAAAGAGAATTATAAAAATGTTCTTGAGATACCTTTTTTAAGCTGGATTATATGGCATTTCTATGAAACAAGAACATAATAAACTGAAAGTAGCACTGGTATTATTTACCATTATCCTTTTCATAGGCGTATCAACTGCAGAGATTCCCCAACAAAAAGATTGCAGCACAGAAATAGCTCCCTATTTAGATCAGTATAAACAGTGTAACCTCTCCTTGAATAAGTCAATCAATGAAACAGATTACTACAATAACTTGTCAGAGTATTATAAAAACTTATATGAAAGCAAAGAAATAAATGTGACTAATAGAGAGATAATTCTTCTGAATCAGCAGATAAATAATCTGAACATGACAGTCAACGATATAAAAAATGAATTATCTTTTCTCAAGCTCACATTAAAAATATCCATCCCAATTCTTTCAGTTACGATTTTTAGTTTGTGGGGTTTCTCTTTTTATCTCAGGAAAAAGATGAAAGAAAAAAATGGGGAATAATCCTTTTGATAAGAAGTTAGACGAAAATTTTAAGCAGTGGATAAAATTAAGAAATAAATGGAGCATTATCATTCTGGCTGTTCTTTCTATTATTTTATTTATGGAGTTATACATGCCATTAATTATGCATTGGTCCTCAGAATATTATATAAAAGATAAACTAAAAGAATTTTCAAACAATTATACTCAAAATATACCTTCTACAGAGGACAAAGCGACAGCATTACTTCGTTGGGAATATGCAAATTATAAAGGAGTCTATACCTATGGACAACTTCCTTTTATTCCTTTTATTAGGTATAAGGGGTCTAACTTCAAAATATGCCAAAGAACAGACAAAGACAACGATCCTTCATGGATTTTCTTTAGCAAATGTGGAGCATGTGGAGAATCTGCTATGCTTTATGCAGAATTAGTCAGTGCTATAGGATTAAAATCAAGAGTGATAAAGAATCCTGGAGAAGATCATTCTTGGGATGAAGTTTTAATAAACAATACTTGGATCGTAATGGATCCATCTTGGAATGCTACAAATGTTCCCAGAAGTTATTACGGAGAAGCTAAAAATCTTTCTTATGTTTTTTATGAAGAAAACGGAAGAATCACCGATATAACTCGAGAATACACCAACAAAACAGGAGTACTAATAATTAAAATTCCAGAAAAATACAAAAATCCAGATATAAAAGTAATCAGCCATTTCTTATCGCCTCATAGAGACAGTGAATATAATTGTCGCTGGATCAATAATACTTGCGAGGCTCAACTTGGAATAAATAATTATACTTTAATTGTAACTGCTGGAAAATTTATAAGAATGTATGACAAACAAGAAACATCAGTAGAGCAGGATTCAATAAAGGAATTAGAATTTAAACCAAACAGAATTTATCTAGTTCCCCTAATTCAAAACAAAATAACTGTATTTATCTTATGTTTTTTGTTAGTGGTATTCTTTTGGGGATGCATGGGGATAGTTCATTCATTATTTAAAACAAAGAAATATTTTACTAGCAATAACGTTCTCAATTAAGCCCCTATTTATTATTCCTATTTTCAAATCCGTATAATCTCATCCTTTCGTCAAACAAATCATTCAATTCTTTATTTCTAATTACAGCTACTTTTCGCAATGGTTTGCCACACCCAATAAATCGTAAACTTACTTTTTCAGGTATTCCTTTTTTTGAACTAACGAGTAAAGAATTATTTCCACCATTCCATTTAGGGACTTCTTTTATTTGTGCTAAATCCTTGTCTTTTGAATACTCTGAAAAATAATCTCTAGATAAATCATCCACCGAAGACTTCTGGCTTTCTGATTTGTAATAGATATTATAGAGGCAATTGTGAAATTGTAATTTATTTATAGATCTTATATCTTCTAAATCACTTATTTCGATAGTATTTTTATTATCTAATCTAATTGAATAATAATTAGAATCAAAAAGTAATAAACACTTCTCGGAAGAAATTGGACAAAGAACAATTAGGCCTGGATGTTGAATTCCTTCAAAAGCGTGACTTGGATCCCTATAGATTAAATTATAAAATATTACAGGATTATCGCTAAAGATAAATTCCTGCTCAGTTTTGTTTATTATGACTGCCGGCACCAAATCGGTAAGAAGTATATTAGACTCTAAAGAATGAACAACCCCATACAAGAATGCTCCTGGATAAACTAGCCTCACTTTATCTAAATCTTGTTCTGTTACTTTTTTCATAAGTTCTTTGTCTGCCTTCATCATCGGCTTAACTACTTTTTCAAACATTTTGTCAATAAAATCGTCAGATAGCATCTTAGCCTTTTCTGTTCTGCTACCTTGAAAAGAGATAAACCTAAGCATCTCCATATATTCATAGCCCGTTAAAACTCGAAAATTGTCATTTTCTATTATTTTCCTTAAGACTACATTGAATTGAGCTTCTATTGAAGAAAAGCTCTTTTCAACGTTAGTATTTTCAGAATAAAAATAGTTTTTTGCAGACTGACTCACAATCGAACTTCTATAATGTTTTTTACCTTTGAGATAATATCCGCAGATATTTTTCGAATCTATTGAAAAATACTTAAAGTAAAATTGAGGTACAAAATGTTGCCATTTATTCTCAGCCATGTTGATTTCCTCAAAGAATTAAACTATAAAAATATTAACTTGTCTTGATTATTATCAGGAGCTAATTTCTAAAATTAAACCTTAACACACCACTCGCAACATTTAGTCGGACAATCTCCGTTTAGTAATTCAATAGCTTTCTTCCATATCTTCTCAGCATTATCAATGTCAACCTTTCTCTTAACGAGCTCCTTCTCAAACACAACATCTCCATTTTCCAAGACATCTTTAGGATAATAAAACAACAAGAAAGCATAATCTTCTGTTTCATGACCATTCTTCCTTAAAAGAAAATTATAGATATCTAATTGCTTTTGATAGTGATCTGCAGTATCTTCTTTCAAAGCGAATCCTCTGGTCTTGTAATCTAAGACAATTAACTTCTTACCTTTCATCAAAATGTTATCAACAGCACCAAATAAGATATTTCCATCTTTGTCTTCCCATCTTATCCCTTGTAAATTGTTTCTCCATTTCTTGAGGAGCTCATGATTATCAAACAGCTTCATGTTTTCGCAATGCCCATTATTGCAAATCTCTGGAGGAAGAATTCCCTTATCTCTAAACCTATCAAAGTGAATCTTAAGCACCTTATCCATTCCATTCATCAAGCTTCCCATTATTCCTTCAGGTCTTTTCCACACCTTATGTTTATCAAGCCAAAAACATCTAGGGCAATCTTCAAAAAGAGATAAAGCGGAGGGGGAAAGTTTGAAAGTCATATCAACCTACCTCAAATGTCAAAGGCAAGTTTAGTTTTCCACAAGTTTTCTTAAACAGTTTGCTTTTTCCAGACGACCAGATATTCCATTTAGTCATCTCATAATTGATGTAAACAAAATAATCTAAATCATCTAATCTTAAATCTTTTATTTTAGATATTGTAAAATTCTTATTCGCCCAAAAACCAACACCTATTTTTATGGATTTTGGAGCGTTTTTGTCATAACGACTGATGAAAGATTCTAGTGCTTTAATGTAGGATTTATTTTTCTTAAATAAAGAAACTTTCTCTATATCCTCTTGCACACCCATACTCGAAAATTTTCCTTTGTTCTCTTGGAGGGTTGTATGCTTTTTTGGAAGATAGGCAATTATGTCTACATATGTCCGTTCTTGACCTCTTCCTGTTCCAGGAGATACAAGAATTACTCTATCTCCTTGAGCACCAGGATAACTACTTGCTAGCACTTTGTATCCATTTGGTTTCAAAATATCATAAACCGTAATATAAGTTAAGTCGTCTTCATCGAGGGATCTCTTGTTAATTATCTGAGTTATATCGAGATGAGTATCATATTTTTCTTCTTTGGGAAAATCTCCCCATTTAATAAGCAATCTTGTTTTATCTTCCTTATCTGCGATCATAAGATACTTAGAATACCTAAAAATAGTTCTCATAGGTTTACTTAGTTTAAAGTAATTATTTTTTAAAATGTCATTAAAATCTATTTCCAGAAAGTCCTCTTTTGATTCTTTGTATTTTTCTAATAACTCTATTATACTGCTTACTCTATTCAGTCCTGCTCCATAGACAAAACAGTATAAGAAGTCATAACCCTTCAACAAACCATTTTTCTTGATATACTCTGCAACATTTTTCTCTTTTCCTGTAGCCTTGAACCAAGAATTATTATTATCATAAAAAGTCATTTTTGAAATTACATTATCATAGATTGTGCCATAATACGCTAACATCCCTCTTTCGGGATCCATAGCATGACCAAATCTATTCAGTTTTAGAACAAGCTCTTTAGATTTAAGATCCCACGTTGTCCTAGAACTTTTTAGTCCGTCTATCTTCAAAGGCTCAAACTTTCTCAAGGAATTTTCCCATTCTTTAAATGGAGAATATTTAACTATTTGATTTGTAAATTCATTAATCCATTTTTCTTCTAACTTATTTTTCTTAACAAAGACCGTTAAATTTTTCAGAAAAAACTCAAATTCTTTAAGATTTTTAGGACAAGCAAGACGATTTTCATCTACAATTAAATCTCCTTTAGAGTCGCACTTCCAATCAAAATGATAAAATAACTTATCAAACTTCTGAAGTATAACTGCATAAGGTCCAATTGAATCAAAGTCAGTTTTACCACCGTGCTCACCGCTTTGAGATTTTTTACTTAGCGGAGAAATCTTTACGTAAATACAATTGTTCTTAGCTGCTACTGCTAATCCATCAAATCTTTGTAGCTCATGATCCTCAGTAAAAACCGCTGTAGAGAATTCTATCATAACTAAGGGAATTTCTTTTTCATTACTTACCCAAGTAATCAATATATCGGGATCTTTCCAATAGATCAAAGGTGCAACTTTCTTTGAATAATTGAGGTAATCTTTTTTTAATTTGATTAAGGAAAGTTTTATTTTTGATGATTTCAATCCACTTTCAATGAGAGGTTTAATATAATTTTGAGCTTGCTCTAAAGATTCATAGTAAATTCTAATTTCATCGCTCATTTTTCATATTCCTGAAGAACATAATATGTTCCTCTTTATCTTGATTTGTAAATTTAGGATTAAACATTCTACTATTCTTGCTTAGATTACAACTAATTGTTCTTACTAATTTAAAGTTGTTTTTATCTGCTATTTTTTCTAATAAGATATCTGCTTTAATGAGTTTACCCCTTATGACCGAATCCCCAATGACTATAACTGCATATTTATTTGGTTTCAATACTCTATTAATTTCTCTCAAACAATCGTCTAAGTCTTTTTCAAAAGTATCTATATCTTCCTTTTTGCTAGAATGTCTATTCCTAGAACCGATTTCATTATCTTGAACTTCCTTAACATCATATCCCAACCAAACCATTCTAAACTTATGGTAAAGATAATAATCATAGGTGTTTGCGTATGGCGGTGAAGTTACAACATGATCAATAGAATTATCCTTTAAGAAATCCAAATTTCGTGCATCCCCATTAAAAATATTTACTTTAGAATTTGAAGCATTGTTTGAAAATTCCAAAATTCTTTTGTTCATCCTTTCCAATTTTGAAGTTATGGCTTCTATTACCATAAATGATTTTAATTCTTTTTTGATTGCTGCAAATCTTGTATCACTTTCTTGATTAGAAACATCAACTATAATTGAAGAAAAAGCCGTTAAAAGATAATTTCTCAAATCTTCGTCACTTATTTTATTTATGTATCCTACAGCTATAGCTAATTCATGAGCAACATTAGAATCAAACCAATGGTCGAGATTATTAAAGGCAGGAATTACATAATTTAATTTTATTTGTTTCTTATCGTAAAAGTTTTTAGTATCTTCTTTTATTAAGTAAAGAATTTTATTTATTTTTTCTATTTGGTTCTCCATTAGAATTGTGGTTTTCGCTTTAGAAACTAACACTCCAACGGGATTGATATCTACTGCAATTGCATTTCTATTAAGTAATTTTGCTTCAACTATTGTTGTGCCGCACCCACCGAAAGGATCCAGAACAGTATCTCCTTCTTTAGTAAGAGCTAAAATTGTTGTTTTGGGTATTTGGGGAATAAACTTTGCAGGATATGTATGAAAATTATGTGTCAAATAAGTAGTCGCTCCGCTACCACTAACTTTCTCGAATTCTATCTCTTTTATTTTTAAGTCAGTATCCATTTGGCTTTCTGAAAATAACTAAAAATGAACAATTCTGATTTGTATAAAATATAGAAGGATATCCTAGTAGAACTAGTTTTCGCTGGCCTGTTTGATCCCACACAATTAAATCATGAAACTTAAAACCTATTTCTTCGCCAACTTTAGCTAAATCTGAATGAAATGAAATATAAGGAACTTTATTTTTGGTATCTCGATAATCCTTAATAACCCAAACATTATATCCACCAATTTTTGTAACAACAAATAATTTTTTCATTAGCTCTTTTGTTTCTTTCAGAAATTCTTCATATTCCAAATTACCAAAATCTTCTTTTTTGTCTCCATAAGGATTAACAGTTGATTTGTTTTCTAACCTTATCAAAGAAGTTTTATGAGTTTGCTCTCTATCAGTGATAGACTTATGTATAAAATTAGCATAAGGTGGGGAAGTAACCATTAATTGAATTGATTCTTTTGGAACATGCTTTAATAGATTTCTGCAATCATCATGTATCACTTTTAATTGCATGTCTTGAGTTATTGTTTTTTGTTTAGTAATCTCTTCTGCATATGGAATAAAACGCTCATTTAATTCTATACCTATCCCATTTCTTTGGGTATTTCTACAGGCCTCTAAAGTCGTGCCTGTACCTAAAAACGGATCTAAAACCCAATCTTTCTTTTTTGTGTACATAAGAATTAATCTATTAGCTAATTTTTCTGGAAATGTTGCTCCATGATCCAAATGCTTTCTTGCTCTGGGGGAACTAACATCATTCCAAACATTTTTACTTAGAGATGCCCATTCGCTAGCACTTAGTCCATTAAAGGATCTCTTCCTTTGTTCCTCTTCTTTTGCTTTTTTTTCGTCCTTAATATCCTCTTGATTTATCATTTTTGCCCCTCTTTTTATATTGAACCAATGAACCTACTATATAAAAAGTCTGCCCTTTTTAAATAAATACATAATCTAATTTAGATTTGCAATCATTTATCGAGTCTAGGGTCCCCTCAAAACCCCTTGAATTCCTTGTTGGGGTTTGTTCTGGCGCGCTTTCTTAGCCTTTTAGTCAAAATAACCTTATACCCCTCGACGATCTCGTTTTTTCTGTTTTCGATAACACTATGATTTGCTATCTTATCTAAAATAAGAAAAACAAGCAAATGTCAGTAATTTTGCCTATTTTTAGCATTTATCCTCGATAAGCTCATTTTTGATATCTTTGTTTTTGACGTTTTTTGACATTCCCTTGAACTTCACAAATTAAGCCTAAACCCTTTATTTATCCTCGATAAGCCTTATTTCATCTTTTCAAAAATTGAAGGGAGTCCCTAAATATCCATCAGTTCCGCAATCTGAATTTGAAAAACATTCAATATCATTACATTTTCCGTTTGCGCATCCTTGCAAACATGTTTTAACTAATTTTTCTGAATCAGCCAAGGCAAAACAAGCAGCATTTGAACAGCCCCTGTCTATATACTTTTGATAAACATTACCATTTTTACAATAAGGATTTCCCGTATCTTCATCATTTCCACATTCTTGTTTTTTCTTTGAAGTATCAGTATTAGAACAACTTGATTGTTTTGTTCCAGGGCTATTACATGTATAATTTACAATATTCCCCCATACATCATTAGTTTGACATTTTAAACTATACCAATAATCTGTTCCGCAATCAGATTCTTTTGAACATGCTACCTCGTAACAACCTCCATTTTCACACCACCCCAAATTTCCATAACAATCAAAGGGATTCCAAGGACCATGAATTATTGTTCCAGAACATGAAGAAGAACTTCCAGTACAATATTGTGAGTTTGTTCTTGTACCAACATCGCTTCCTAAATCATTTCCCCAAGGACAACCAGATTCCTCACTTGTAGAACATACTATTGAAGACGATTTATAAATATAGACATCACAGGTTGTATCACAACAAGCTCCTGAAGTACATTGTGCATTTGAACATGTTCTTGTTGATGAACTCCATGATATAGAACCATGACAATATTGTGAACTAGAACAGCTTTGTTCACTAATATCAACCCAACCCGTACTTCCACTACATGAATTAGAAGAACCAGAACAATATTGAACTCCTTTTTGTACTAAAATATCATCATCTAAACAATTTCCCTCGCATTTATATCTTCTTGAACCTGTGTCAGAATTACAAACATAACTGCTTGACCTATAATTACAACCATCACAACATGCTCCCTCTGTACATTGACAACATTTTAAAGTATCTGCTTTCCATATTTCTCCTAAATTACAACAGCCATCACTTAGTCCTCCAGCACCATCTAAACATCTTAAACTTCCATAACACTCAGAATCAGCATCACAATCCCATTCTCCCCATTGGCATAAAGTACAACCATAATCTTGCCTTTTGTCACAATAATCATCATGCCCTCTTGAATATAATATTTCATCTTCAGTAGAGCTAACATAACTGCATGCTCCACTTGAACAACCATAATTATAATAAGTTCTTGTTCTTTTCACTTGATTAGATGTACAATAATATGTCCAATCAGTATAATAATCATAATCATTACAATTTTTAGTTGTCCAAAGAATTCCTTCAGGGGTATTTACTTGACAATCTATCCATGCTTCATATAATGTACTTCCTGAACAATAATCAGTTGCTTCATTATTTAAAACCTTAGCTGTGCTTTTTGTAAAATAATCCTGGCATTCTTCATAAACAGAATATCCTCCATAGCCTGTACATGGACAATAACTACTTCTATCTGCAGATTCATACATATAAGAATCACATCTACTTGGCTCACACATTAATAATGTAGATTCTGTATTTGTTTCAGAGCCTTCTAATTTAATCACATTATCCATATTTGAATTTTGATTAAGAGGGATAGGGCTCGCTGCACTTGAAACAATAGCAACTCCTAAAAAAACCATTGCAAGAAAAAGTATAAGGACCTTATTTTTCATCTATTTTAAAAGCAATCAAAACTTTTTAAAGATTTGTATGATAAATAGATTATTATCAAGAAATCCTTCTATACCATGTAAGAGGAGTAGGCACAAAACCACGAGTTATTTTTTCTTTATGTTCATTAACAACATATAATATATTTTCTCTACCTCTATTAAGCTTCATCATATGGGGATTTACAGTATCATAAAATTTTAATTTAAGCAGCTCAAATCTTCTAAGGTTTGAAGAGAACTTTTCATCTTCTAAACCTTTTTCTCTTCCAAACAATCTCATTTTAACATTGCCAACATTCCAAACATAAATTTTCTTTTGATACAATGCCAAAAATTCCAGCCATTTTTATTTTTTCTCTTTCCGTCTTCAAAACAAAAAGTAAAAAGCTGTTTTTAAATTAGATTATATCTGAAAATATAATTCCAATAGTTAAGATAGGTTTTTATATAGGATTTAGTTAAAAAAATTAATGATTCAAGGATTTCAAGAAACCCAAGTAGGCACTCAAACAATCAAATTAGATGAGCAGGCAGTTTCTATTAGAGAACCTCTTATGGAATATGCATTATTTCTCACAAGAAATTATCATAATGCGCAAGATCTTGTTCAATGTGCTTACGTAAAATTATATCAAACAAGAGGATTTAAAAATGGAAATTTAACAGCTTATGCAAGGAGCATAATAAGAAATTTATGGATAGATAAATATAGAAAACAAAGGAATACGCCTATCCAAGAACTTTCAAATGCAGAAAATACAAATCCTTTAGAAAAGATTGCCGCAGAAGATAATACCTGGATGCTTTTAATAGATTGTGAAGAATTAATATCAAAGCTTCCTTCTGAATTTCAAAGAATAATGCTTTTAATATATAAAGATTTGCGTATACCTTATGAAGAATTAGTAAAAGAATTAAAAATTCCATCAGGAACAGTTAGGAGCAGGTTATATAGAGCAAGAAAAAGATTAAGAGCAATGTTAGGATCAAATTAATTCAAATAAAATTTAAAACCATTTTTCCAAAGCTTCTTGTTTTTCTGTTTCTTTTCCAAAAATACTTTCTATATATTTTTTAGTTAATTCTAAATCCTGTTTAATATAAGCAGGAACATTATAATTTCTAGCTAATTCTAATGCAGGTTCTAAATATTTGACAATGCTTCCATAAGCAATTGTAAAAATTATTCTTCCATTGCATTTAGTGCATTTTCCATCTAAAGGAGGCCTTCTAAAACTTTCATTGCATGTTGAACATCTAAATGCCTGCTGGCTGAATTTTCTTAAATTTCCTTTTAAATCTCTCATAAAATGCCTGTCAATTATTAATCTTGCAACATCTCCTTGTTCAACACTTCTTAATTTCATGCAAAGCTCCATTTGTTTTTTTACTTTTTCCTGCATAGTTGGTAATGTTTTATATGAAGAACATGTTGCACCATCATTAAAATCAGAAGTATTATGCGTAAAACCTGTATTTGAAAAAAGATCATTTCCTGTTTTTAATCTGTCTTTGACTGTTTCAACTTTAACTTCAGAAGAATGTTTTCCTTGTTCAGACAATTCATATAATTTCAAAGGATAATTAGAACATAATTCAAAATCTAAAATTTCAGCATCAATTTCTTTTGCTCTTATTTTTCCATTTAAAACAAGAGGAGCATCTTGTGTTCCTCCTCTATGAGAAGGCAAAAATTGTTTTGAAAAATTAATTAAAACATCTAACAGAAGCATAATCGCAGCCTCATCTCCATCACAATCTCTCCTAATAGCAGCATGCATATATGGGCTTGCATACAATCCCTGAATTTTTGAAAAACCAATTATCCTGCATATAACCCCTGCACAATTATGAGGAGCCATGCAAACCCCTAATTTTCCGACTAAATCTTCTCTTGATTTAACATTATAAAAAGGTTTTATTTTATAAAATCGAACTAAAAGCTCGTCTATAAAATTAGCAACATTAATAAAAACATCATCTGCTTTTTCATCTCCGCATTTTACATTACAAGGAACAATTATATCATGTGGTTTTAATTCTAAAATCTGGTTTTCGTCATTAAGCTCCTTTCCTAAATAATCATGCATATATCCTATTTCTTTTAATTTCTCAATTGAAACTTCTATTTCTTTTGGCTTGAAATGTGTTATAGGAAGTTCAACAACATCATATCTTATTGTCCCGTCTTTATTTACTTGTAAATTATGTTTTGCTCTTAATATTCCTTTTTCCAAAGCCTCTATTTGATGGCTCTCAGAGCTTGTCCCTCTGACCCCTTTAATCAAAACAGGAATCTCATATTTTGACAAATTTAAATTTTCAACAGCTTTTAAAAAATAATTTTTAATATCAAAATTTTTATTTTTAAATTTCTGGTATTTATTATGCATTTCGCATTTTTTTATAATTTGTTTCCCGCATCTATCGCAATAATATTTCTGAATTGTTCTTTCATTGCAATCCTCGCATTTTCTAAAAATTGTTTCTTTATTGCATTTTTCACAATAATAAAAAGGAAAATCTCCTTTTACATTTCCTAGATTAACAGCTTCGTTAACACTCCTTAATCTTCCCCCTTCTTTTCCTACCGGAAATAAAATATTCGGGCTTCCTATTAATTTTCTTAATTTTGCTTTTTCAGGTCTTCCCATCCTGCTTCCAACAAATTCTCCTGCTTTGTCTTTAATTTTAAATTTAGATAATTCATTTATTGTCTCAAGAACATTTTGTTCTTTACTTGTTTTCTTAAAATCAAAACTATTAAAATCAATTTTTTCACAATCAACATTAAACCCTAGATTAACCAGCAAAGCTTTTGTATCTGTTTCATTTAAAACAACATTTTCAATTGCAACTTCGTGTGGAACTCCTAAAAGTTCTAATGCTCTTTTTCCTGTTTTAAATCTTTCTTTATCTTGCTTTCCATAAGCAAGAATTAATTTCTTATTATTAATTGCAGAATGATTTAGCCAGTCAATTAAACCTAAAAACTGCTCATAATTTATTTGTGTCCAATAAAAAATATATTTAGGATGTAATGGGATTTTAAATTTCTCGCTTAAATTAATAGCATCTTCTATCTTAACATCAAGATAATCAATTTTTTCTTCAAAACCTTTTTCTTTTAATTCTAAATCCCACCATTCTTCAACATAACCTGGATTAACAAGCATTGCATTTCTATTTGCAACATCTCCAAAAGGAAATAAAATATCTCCTAAATAAATTATTTCTTCAACATCTTTGTAAATCTCTTTTGCTTTTTCATAATTGTCTAATTTTTTCACACTTTGATTATTTAATTTAACAATAGGCCCGTCAATAGAATCGCAAACAGTTACAACACATCCTTTTGTTGGCTTTTCTGTTTTTAACTGAGTTCCTGTTGCAATAAAATCATCTGTAATTGCCATTGTTGCTGGATGAATAGAAACAGCTGAAAATCCTGCAACTCTGCTTCTTCCATATCTAAATCTAAATCCTTTTCCAGGATGTCCAAAAACAGGCCTTCCTGCAACTAAATCCTGAATATAAGTTGCAATAACATCTTTGCTTCCACTTGCTCTTTTTTCATGAAGTTTAACATATTCTTCTAAAAATTCCCAGTCTTTAATTTCAAAACCATTTTCAATTAATTTTTTCAAATGACGAAGCCCTTTTGGAGCTTTTTGCGCTAATCCTTCTCCTAACATTAAAGCAAACCCTCCTCTTATAAAATCAGTATTAACTCTTTGCAAATTTTTATAATTGCTTACTTCTTTGTCTTCTGTAGGATCTCCTGAAATTTGAATAGGAAGATATCTTGACAAAAATTCAATTTCTTCTTTAGTAGGAAGATATTGCAAATTAGCAATTCTTTCATGATAATCATATAATTCTGTTATATTTCTTTTAATTTCATTATCTGTTGGATCATATTTTGCATAACCAAATAACTGCCTTAAATAATCAATTAAAATCAAGCAAAGGCAGCTTGCAGTTGTTCCTGCGCTTCTTATTGGCCCTGAAAAATAAGGAATAAAATAAGATTCCCCTTTTCTTGTTTTTCCTATTTTAAATCCAGTATAACCTTCAATAGGAGAAGCAACAACTCCTAAAGTTAAATAAGCAAAACCAACTCTTATTCCTGCATCAATAGCTTCTAATTGATCTTTAAACTTGCAATATTTTTGATTAGCAATTTCTTCTGCTATTTTAAATGCAACGCTTGTTTCCAAAGCACCATATTGCTTTTCTAATTCTAAAATTCTATTGACAATATCTTCTCTGTCTAATTGAGGATAAACAGTTGAAATTAATTTAACAACCTTTGCAGCCATTGTCAAAGCTAATGAAACTTCAACTTCATCTGAAGGATCATAACCTTTTGCTCTTGCTTCTCTTGCTTTTTCATAATTTTCTTCAATTTTTTTTCCTATTTTTTCAAAATAATCTTCAGTTTTCATTTTAACTAAAATCTAAAATCTTAACCTCTCTTGTTTTTAAATTTAAAATAGGAACCTTGCAAGGATCAGGGTGATTCCCTACTTTTTCTTCAAAGGGAGTCAAAGACTGCCAGCAACTTCCTGTTATTATTTGTATATTATTATACCAATCTGTTTCAGCTCTATGCAAATCAGCTGTTGTAATTATATCTGGAATTTCTCTTATTAACATAGCATCTTCATTTCCAGGAATATATGTTGTAAGTGAATGGCTTGGAGCCAAATGTCTTTTTATTAGCATTCTCTTTACAACCTGAGAAGGCCTATCATGTCCTTTGTTTAACCTTAAATCTTCTATTTCATTGACAATTCCATGCATACTTGCTCCATGATACATTAAAATTTTAATTGCTTTTTCTCCTCTTTTTAGTTCAACTAAACTAGGATTGCTTAACAAATATAAATTATCAATTTCAGTCAAGCATTTTCCAAAAAATTCTCCTACAGGAGGCTGGGGCTCTGCAACTCTTACACCATCATGCTGTCCAGCACACATAAATATTGTTATATGTTTTGGAATTTTTTTCAAATATTCTGCTAGTTTTTCATACTGTAAATTAATATCTTTAATATTAATAGCATCAAATTGCCCAGGATAAACTCCAACACCATCAATAGAATCTCCTGTCAAAAACATATATTTAATTTTTCTTATTAATTCCTTCTGTCCTTCGCTTGCATTTTCTCCATTCAACCAATCAATAAATCTTTCAAAATTTTCTTTTAAAAATTCATTTGAACCAACATGAATATCAGGAGTAAAAATTGCATAAATCTCCTCATCCAATGTTTTTCTTTCAGGTAAAAAACTATCTGGAAATATAAAATTGTTAACATATAAAAAATCTTTATTGCCAGAGCAGTTTAAACCAATTATATCATCTAAAAGAATTTCCTGTGCTTTTTTATAAAGTTCTTCTTTATTCTGGTTTATCAAAACTTTTACTCTTCCAGTTAAATCCTCTATCTCCAAAATAATATTTTTATTTTTTGTAATGTTTTTTGAATTTACAATTCCTATAACAGAAACACTTTCCCTGCTTCCTTTTAATTTATCAATTGAAATTAAATTTTCTAATTCCCTTCTGTTTTGCAAAACTTCTTTTAAAAATTTATACCTGCTTCTGAAATGTTGCACAAAGTCTTTGACTTCTAGTTTTTTAACAGGGATAATAGGAGATGAAATTATTTTCAGGCTTGAATCGTCTTTTTTTTCTTTTTTAAATTCAACATCCCTTTCTTTCCTAACTTCAACAGAAACAGATATATTAACAAAATACTTGTCAATAATTTTCTTTTTTTCAGGCCCTAATTCAAAAAATATAGGCTTGAATTCATCAAGATGATTATAAATTATTTTTTGGGTTATGACTTTTTCATTTGAAAAGCTGTTTATTCTATTGAGTACTTCTCTTGTTAATTCTTCATCTTGAATCTCGCTGAAAAAATCAAGCATTTGCTTGTCTAATAAAAATCCTTTTTCAATAAACAATTTTAATATATTATATGACATTTTGATTTTTAGGTTTTATTTATTAACTCTACACATAATGGCTCGGTTTAGTTGTACTTCTTTAGGTTTAGTTGTACTTCTTTAGGTTTAGTTGTACTTCTTTAGCTTTATTTCCCCCATATCTTTGTTATTTTATAAATTAATAATATATTTTTTTACAATTATAATTATAGCCCAAGTGAATTAATTAAAATCTCTTCTGATTTTTCCAAAATATTGTTTGGAATTGCTAATCTTATTTCTCTTGTTCTTCCATATCTTCCCTTGCTGATAATTTTTGCATTAATCAATCCAAGCATGTCAAACTCAGCCAATATATCGCTCACTCTTCTTTGGGTTAAAATTTCTATGTTTAATTTTTTGCATAAATTTTGATAATAATCAAAAATATCTCCTGTAAAAATCTTTTGTGAATTTTTCTTTAATAGTTGGAATATTGAGTATAAAACCAATTGAAACTGCTTGGGCTCGCTTTCAACTATTTCCAATATTTTATCTCTCTCAATTTTATTATTTGCCTGATCAATATGCTCTATTTTTATTTTAGAACATGCTTCTCTTTCAGCCAATTCTCCTGCAACTCTTAACAAATCAAGAGCCCTTCTTGCATCTCCATGTTCTCTTGCTGCAAAAGCAGCGCATTTTGCAATAACTCCTTCACTGACTACATTTGATTTAAATGCATCCTCTGCTCTTTTTTTTAAAATATCCTGTAATTGAAGTGCATTGTAAGGAGGAAAAACCAATTCTTCTTCACTCAAACTGCTCCTGACTCTTGGATCTAATGAATCTAAAAATCTCAAATCATTGCTTATTCCAATTAAAATAATCTGTATATTATTTAATTCTGAATTTAATCTTGTCAGATTATATAAAAAACCATCTGATATTTTTTTAACAGCATGGTCTATTTCATCTAATACTAATATTAATAATTTTTCTTTGCTATTTCTTAAAATATCTAAAAATCTTGCATATACCTGGTCTGTTGGAAGTCCTGTTGCAGGAACACTTCCTCCTAATTGCCTGATTAATTCAGCCAATATCCTATACTCTGTATCTGCTACCTTTTTTAATTTGCAGTTTAAATATTCTATTCTTAAAAGGCTTGATTCTTTTACTCTTTTAGATAATTCATCTGCAACATGCTTCATAGAAAGCGTCTTGCCTGTTCCTGTTTTTCCATATATAAATAAATTGCTTGTTTTTTCTCCTAACAAACAAGGCGCTAAAATACTTGCAATATGCTTAATTTCCTTTTCTCTATGCGGTATATTTTCAGGAGAATATTTAATTTGTAATACTTGTTTGTTCTTAAACAAACTCCTGTCTTTTATAGAATCAAAAATTTCATCAAGCTGGTTCATTTTCCTCTTTTTATAAAATTTAATTTTGAATAAAGACTAAATAATTTCAAGATTTATAAATATATTGGCAACCTAAAATACTAATTACCTCTATTTCACATAGAAAATTAGAAAAATCAAGAAAATATAGTCGGAAAATCAAAAACAAAGAAGATTACTTTAAAATTACAACAAAAAACCCTGACACCTTGTTTTCTTATGGAAAACATAATATTTTCGTTTCTCAATGCCTTCGAAAACTCCAAAAATAACCAAAACGAAAATAACAAAGCACAAAAAACAACCCAAAACCCAATACTACAAAATATATAATAAATAAAAAACAATCAAAAAACTTATACCACAAAAAATATAATAGAAAACACCTTATGGAAAGTATATTATAGAAAAGATATAATAGATAATATATAATAAAAAACATAATAAGAAACAGGAGATAAAGGCTGAATATGATAAGAAATATATGATAAAATAGATAGATGTAAAAAATATAATAAAAAATATATAATAAAAAAGTAGCTTTTACATATGATATTCTATATTATATAAAATATATATTATATAAGATATATGTTATAATATATATACTATACTATACTATAAATTTATAAATTAAAATAAAAAAATACATTTCAAATTTATCTTTTATTTTTAAATGTTTCTATAAGAAACCATAGGGTGAGGGTAGAAAAATTATAAGGTGGGAGTAAATATAATAAATAAGAAAACAAAGAAACCATGAAGCAGGGGTAATTTAATTTACTTAAGAAAGCTATATTAAACTATCCAAAAAACACAGAAAACTTTATAAGTAAATCATATCTTAATGAATAATGGCTATTGAAAAAAGACCGCATAAACAGATTATAGGAAAATTTATTGTAACAAAAGATGGTAAACAGCTTGGAGTTGTTAAGGATATTACTTTTGAGACAAGACACGGAGAATTAATTCAAATTGTTTTAAGCAACCCTACCCCATATGCCAAAAGTTTGAATTTAGAAGTTTCAAACAAAAAAGAAGTTCTTGTTCCTTATAATTCAATAATAGCAATAGGGGACTTTGTAGTTATTTCAGAAGAAGAATTAGCTTAATTAATTCCCTCTTTCTTTTAATTAATAACCCTTAAACCCATTATCAATAAATTCTAAATACTATTAATCAATAATTTTTAATCTTAATAATATTAATAACTTAGTTTAACAAACAACACGAACAATAGTTTCTTTAACAAAAATCTTTAAAAACTCTTAATTACATCTTTAATCATGAGAATAATAGGGTTTAATTTAACAAAAATTTTATCTGAAAGAAAAGACAAACCAGCTCAAAACCTTAAAATAAAATCAAATATTGAAATATCAGATGTTTCTAAGGATAAAATAGAAATAACTAAACAAGAAATATTAAAAATAGGTTTTAAATTTAGTATTGAGTATGAGCCAGATTTTGCGAAAATCGAACTTGCAGGATATTTAATATTAATTCCCGAACCAGATGAACTTAAAAAAATCCTAAAATCATGGAAGTCAAAAAAGGTTCCAGATGATATAAGAATACCTTTGTTTAATTTTATTATGACTAAATGCAATATCAAAGCAATTCCAATAGAAGATGAATTAAATTTGCCTTTGCATATTCCAATGCCTAGTTTAAAACCACAACCAAAAGAAGATTAAATTTTCTTAACAACTTATTAATTATATTTTCAACCTCTTCAACTTCCCAAAATTCAATATTTTATCTTCTTTATCATTATATATTAAAACTTCAAAGTTTTGCATTTGCTTTTCATCTATAATTAAAAACCCAGAATTTTCATTATAAATTTTTCTAGCAATAGATTTTTAAATTATAACAATGTTTAAAATTAAG
>CAYGVK010000003.1:0-24188 GCA_964353375.1 Candidatus Woesearchaeota archaeon | reverse complement strand
ATATTGTTAATAGTGTTAAGATTGATGGAAATTCTTTAAATCCAAACGAGTTGAAAGAAAAAACTATTAATGGACAAAAATATTTAATATTTAATAGTAATTTAGTAGGAAGCCATAATATTTTAATTGACATAACTGCTGATTTATATGTCGAAAATGTTCATATAATTCCTGACCCAGCTTCATTTTCAGATACTTTAACTTGCTCATATGATAAAATTTCAGGACATGCAGATGTATCTAAAACAATTTATAAATGGTATAAGAATGGAAATATAATCTCAGGAGCTTCTTTACCAACATTATCAAGTAATTTTGCAACAGGAGATGAGATTATGTGTAGTATTATTTTAAGTGATGGAGCAACTAATAGCAATGAAATAAAAAGCAATAAAGTTCATGTAGATATTCACCAAGTAAATACTCTTGTAGATTATATTTCTAATGCTATTGACTTAGGAAAGACAAATCCTGTTTTAGGAAAAATTAAATGGAATGCAAATGTTTCTTCGCATATTTATAAATATATTGAAGCAGAAGATTTTACAGATAGAAGTCAGTTTACATTACATAGTCCATCATATAGTACCCAATATAGTAATGATCAGGGAGTTTACAGTGGCACTGTTGGAAATTATATACAAACTAATGTAAATGTTCCAGCAGGAAATTATAGATTATGGGTAAGATTTAGGGTTTATAATACAGTTCTTACAAATACTGCTAATATTGATTTTAATGGGATTACAGAACAAATTCGTAATCAAGGAACCCTTTTAACGTTTTTTTGGTATCCTCCTAAGACAATTTATAACTTAGATGGAAGTTCTAAAACATTGAGAATAACAGTAAATACAGTTCAGTCAGGTTATATTAATGTAGATACTATTTTACTTACAAATGATTTAGAATTTGTCCCTGATAATAATATTGATTTTTCAATGGCTGGTGGAAAATATTTATCAAGAGGAGTTGAAACTGTTAAATTGCAAACTCAGACTTCTTCAGATGGAACAACATGGACAGGGAATGACTGGGTACCTTCTGGTTATTATACTAATTCAAATGGAGAATCTATTGTTTCTCCTTCTTTAAGATATATTAGATATAAAGCTACTTTATCAACTACTGATACAACTTCAAGCCCTGTTTTTAATAGTGTTTCAATTTCACAAGATAATTATACAGTTAAGATTCAATGATTTTTTATTTGATGACTAATTAATTTAATATTAATACTCTTATTTAAGCTATTTCTATTAACTCTTAAAAGATTTACTTAGCTATATTTTTGTTAATTATTGATTATCTTTATTAGTTAATAATACTAATACCCCTTATTTTATCTGTTCTTATTGTTATTTTAGATATTAATAATACATTTAAAGGCATATTTGTTTTTTGTTAAATGAAGCTTGGTATAATTGGTGGAAGCGGATTAGAAGATTTGAATATTTTAGAACAACAAAGTGAAAAAGAAATTGAAACTCCTTATGGAAATGTAATTGTTAAAACAGGAAAATTATTTGAAATTAATATTGTAATTGTTTCAAGGCATGGAAAAAGGCATGAAATTCCTCCAACATATGTCAATAACAGAGCAAATATATATGCTTTAAAAAAAGAAAATGTTGATTATATTATTGCTACAACAGCGTGCGGTTCGCTTCGTGAGGAAATTAAAAGAGGAGATTTAGTAATTTTGGACCAGTTTATTGATTTTACAAAACACAGAAAAACAAGTTTTTATGATAAGTTTGAACAAGGGCCTGTTCATACTTCTTTGGCAGAACCTTTTTCAATATTTTTAAGAAAGAAATTAATAGAGAGCTGCAATGAATTAAATTTAAATTTTCATGAAAAAGGATGTGTTGTGACAATAGAAGGGCCGAGGTTTGCGACAAGAGCTGAATCAAAAATGTTTAGATTATTAGGGGGAGATGTTGTTAATATGAGTATTGCTCCTGAGGCAATTTTAGCAAAAGAAGCAGGAATTGAATATGCAGTTATTGCAATGTCTACTGATTATGACTGCTGGAAACAGGATGAAAATCCTGTTACATGGGAAGAAATTGAGAGGATTTTTCATGAAAATTCTTCAAATGTTTTGAATTTAATCTTAAATGTTATAAAAAAAATAGGAAATTCTCAAGAACAATCAAAAGTAGTTAATAGATTTGAAGAAGTTAATGAGAAGATATGGGATAATAAGATTAATATTGGAGAGAGATTTATGGAAAATAAAGATAACAATAAAATTGAAGAACAAAAAAACATAGGAAATTTAAAAGAATATCAGGAATTATGCAAGCTTACTGCTAAAAAGTTTGAAACACCTGAAAAAGAAATTTTAACATGGGGTTTAGGCATTGCAGGAGAAGCAGGAGATGTTGCTTCATGCATTAAAAAAACATTTGCACATGATAATGATCAGAGACTAGGAATATATGCAATTTTTTTAATTGGGATATGCAGGAACTTTTAAATGAAAATCTTGAAAAATTAAGAAAAAGATTTCCTAAGGGATTTACATTAGAGCATGCAAAGAGAGAATACAATGATAGACTGGAATGAAGAAATTATAAGAAAAGGATAATCAAAACTCTGCAAGTTTTTTTTGCTTTTTTCCTGATGCAATTTCTTTTAAATCTATATTAAAAACCTGGAAAATATTTTCAACAGAAGGAAGAATTTGATGATTTAGATAATAATCAATATTATACTCTCCTTTTTCATGCATGAGTTTAACTTTTTCCCTTACTAATGACTTGCTTTTTGTTTTGGTTTTTGGCTCTGCAATATAATACTCAATTAACATTCCTGCGTCAACAGGAATATTTTGCTCAATCATTTTTCTTGCTGCTATTACATGTGGTGTAACTGCTTTGTATTCAGAAAGAGGTTTTTTTAACTGAGATTTTATTATTAATGATTTAAGTTCAATTTCCCTATTTTTAATTTTTTTAATTATTTTCTTTAAATATTCAAGAGCAGTTTTTTCATTTCCTGTTTCTAAAATCTGTTTTATTACATAGTTTTGCAATTGTCTTGCTAACTGGCACCAGTCTCTTCTAACTGTTTCAAAGCCCCTTATTTTTAGCTTTCCTTTTTCATTAATTAGAGCATATTTCTTTTTTGCTCCAAATTCTCCTGTTCTTTTTGTAACCCAAAGTCCTCTTTTGTAAAAATCCTCTAATTCTAATTCCATTATTTCAGGAAGTTCAGAGTTTAATTTTTCTAAAAATTCCAAGGCTTGTTTTTGACTATGATTTTTTAACAAAAAAGAAAATCCGTCAGTATCAGCATAGATAACCTCATATCCATCTTTATTTGTCTTTTCTATCATTTCTTTAATAAAATCTCTTGAAATAGAGGTTGTTGCTGCAGAGGCTTCTGGACAATACCATCTTGCTCCAAAAAATCCCTGATAACCATAACTTGCATTTGCCAATAATTTAAATGCATTGCTTCTTGCTTTTAAAATAGGACTTGGATTTTTCTTAAATTCTGCTTTGTAGAGTTTTCTTTTTTTAATTATTTCTTCTAACATTAATGGAAAAAATCCTTTTTTCTTTGAAAAATAAAGCTTGTTTTTTCCAATATCAACTTGCAATGAATTTTTTTCTTTTTTTTCTAAAATTGTTGATTTTGACAAGTTAAAAGATGCAATTATACTTGGCCAGTAGCTTGTAAAATCAAATACAGCTAAGTTTTCATATAATCCTGGCTGGGGCTGAAAAACAAATGCTCCTTCATATTTTTCTCTTTCTCTTCTTTCTGAAATCTCTTCATGAACAGGGCGTTTTTCAATTATTTCATTGAAATTATTGAGATTATGAATTATATAAGATTCAACATTTTTTGACATTCCGTTTCTTGAAACATCAAATAAAGGTTCTTGCATTGTTCTTGTGAATTCTAATAAATCAGGCCATGCTTTTTCAAATAATTTAAAAGTTAAAATAGAGTCTTGGAGATTATATTTGAAATATTCTTTCCAGTCATTATGTTTTAATTTAGAAGAATGCTGGATTTCAAAGTCATGTTTTCTTTCTCCTAAAAGTTCAGATGCAACTTCATTTAAAGACAGAGTTTCTGATTCTAAATACTGGGAATATGCAGTTTGTATAAACCTGAACAAATCAATATGGACAATTCCTGAAATTTTTCCAGAGAGTTCTCTTCCTCTTGAAAATTTTAATATTGAATTATCTAATCCTAAATTTAATTTTATTTTATGATGCTCTGCTCTTGCTTTCAAATAAGGCAAATCAAAATTATCTGAGAAATATCCTGTTAATATATCAGGAGATTCTTTTTTAATTATTTCAATAAATCTTTCAATTAAAGCAGATTCATCTTTAACAATTTCAACAAATTTAGGAGCATTAGGTATTTTTTTACAAGTAATTACTTTTTGAAAATTATCTGAAACTAAAGAAACCATTAATATTTCTCCTTTTCCTATTTCCAAGTCATCAACCTCAATATCAAATGCAATTGTTTTTGGCTTGAACTCTTCTTTATCTAATTTTTCTATTTTTTCTGCTTTTAAAACCAAGTCAACATCTAAATTTTCAATGCCTGGAAATTCATTTCCTGGAATTTCTCCTGAAATTTTATACCAGTTTAAAGGCATAAGTTTTTTTTCAATTATATACTTAGTTATTAATGAAATATCATATTCTCTTCTTTTGTAGATTTCTTTAAATCCTAATTTATCTGCAATTGAATGAGCATCTTTTAGATTAGTTACAAAGATTTTTAAACAAGGATATGAATTTCCTAAAAAGTTTTTATTGCAAAATTCTATTTTTTCAACTTTAGTAGTTCGATTTTTTTCATCTAATTGGATTTCTTCAATTTTTTTGATTAAGTTATTGATAGCTTGTTTGCTGGTTTCTGGGTATAAAACAGCATAAAAATATGGTTCAAAATCATCAATTATGCATGCTTTTTTTCCATTTGATGTTTTTCCAATTATTTTTAAAAAAGATTTTCCATTTAAGTCAAAGTAGTCATAATCTAAGGGAATAAAGTCTATTTGCATGAATATAGGAATTTAAAGTATTATTTAAAAGTTAGCAGAGTTTTTTTTTAGAGTATATGTTACTACTTCTTAATAACATATATAGTAAGGTTTATAAATAAAGGGGTGTTAATTTTAATATGGGATTAGAACATATTAATTTAGATCCTGATATGGATGTTGATGAAGCAAGATTAAAAGCTGAGGCTATTTATGAAGCCAATAGAAATGCTCAAAGAGAAGCTCAATTAGATGAAGATGCAAATGAAGATGCAAAATATCATAATGGTTTGGCTCTTTTAAAAGCTGTTAAAGTATCTAAGATTAATGTTGATAAGATTTTTTCTAATAGAGAAATTAAACAAGGTTTGCTAAGGCAATTAGGTTATAGGAGCTTAAGAGTACCAAAACGAAGAGGCAGACAAGGTTTTATGCCTCTTGATGAATGTGAAGATGAGAGAATAGGGCTTGCTTTAAAGCATGATGTCGAATCTGCCCAGAGATTTGTTCAAGCTTATGAAATTAAGTATGGAATTAATGTGCAATATCAAAAATAAATAATTTTATTAATTCAGATTTCTTAACTTTTATATGGGATTGCAAATATCAGAAATTATTGGGAAAAAACAAATTAAGTTTTCAGAGCTAAAAGGCAAAACTTTAGCTGTTGATGCTTTTAATACAATTTATCAGTTTCTTACAACAATAAGACAACCAGATGGAACTCCTTTAATGGATTCTAATAAAGAAATTACAAGCCATTTATCTGGCTTGTTTTATAGAAATATGAATTTGCTGTTAGAAGGTATAAAATTAATATATGTTTTTGATGGAGAAGCTCCTGATTTAAAATTTAAAACAAGAGAGAATAGAAAAGATATTAAAGAAAGTGCTAAGGAAAAATATGAAAAAGCAGTTAGAGAAGAAGATATTGAGGCAATGGGAAAATATGCAAAACAGCTTCCTATTATAAATGAGAAAATTATTAAAGAAAGCAAAGAACTTTTGCAAGCAATGGGTATTGGAGTTATTCAAGCTCCTTCTGAAGGAGAAGCACAGGCAAGCTGGTTAGCTGAACAAAACAAAGTTTATGCTGTTGCTTCTCAAGATTTTGACTGCTTGATGTTTAAGTGCCCTTTATTAATTCAAAATTTAACATTAGCAAGAAAAAGAAAAACTACAACAGGATATACAGAAGTTTTTCCCCAGGAAATAAATTTAAAAAATGTCTTGAAAGAACTTGAAATTAATCAAGAGCAATTAATATGCTTGGGAATTTTATGCGGAACAGATTATAATCCTAAAGGTGTAAAAGGATTAGGGCCTAAAAAATCATTGCAATTTGTAAAAGAATTTAAAACAAAAGAAAAGATTTTTGAAGAAATTGAGAAAAGCGATAAATATGAACTTAATTTTGACTGGAAAGCAGTTTATAATGAAATTGAGAAACCTAAAATTAATAAAAAAGTTAAGATAGAATTTCCTAAAATTGACAAGGATAAAATTAAGAAAATTCTCTTGAAAAGAGAATTTAGCGAGGAAAGAATAGATAACCAATTAAAAAAGTTTGATGATATTAAAAAGCAAAAAGAACAGAAGACGTTGTTTTGAAATGAATAACATATTTGAAATAAAAGATAAGACTGGAAGAAGTATTCATTTAAGTAAGGAAAGATGGAGCCATATATGTAATGAACATCCATCACTTTGTTCTAAAATTGAAGAGATTAAGTCCACATTATTTAAGCCATTAATTATCAAACAAAGTAAATATGATGAAAATGTTAAGTTTTATTATAATTTTATAAAAGAGAAAAAGAGATATTTGTTGGTTTCAGTTAAATATTTAAATGGGAGCGGTTTTGTTGTAACATCCTTTTACACAAAGAAACTAGAAAAATGAAAAAAAATTTAAGTATATATTATGATAAGGAAGCAGATTTATTGGAAATTAGAATAGGCGAGCCTACAGAGTGTTATTTTGATGATGTTGGAGATGATGTTTTTGAGAGAAGAGATGAAAAAACAAACGAACTTAAGGGTTTTGCTATTTTTAATTTCAAAAAGAGAACTGGTTCTTTAAAAGATATAAATCTTAAGTTACCTGTTGGTATAGAGTTTGTTAAATAGTAATTAATAGGGATTTTATTCTAAAAAAGTCAAATGTCTTAATCTTATTAAGATAGATGTCTTAAAAAAGCATAAAGTTAATACCAAGATAATTGATGTTTATGCTTAAAAGCAGAAGGAACAGAAGACATTGTTTTGAATAGGGGGTTTAATTTAAAAGGTTTTTTAAATATTGTTTCTATATAATAATATGAAAAAAAGAGTTTTTGCAATAGGAATTATTGTTTTATTATTAATTAGTTTATCTTTTATTACTTTGATTTATGCGCAAGAAGCAGTTAAACCCCCTGTTCCTGATTCTCCTTTAGATTCTCCTGGTCAAGTTAGTAGTGATGATAATAACATAAAAAGTGTAGGGACTAATTTGAATGAACAAACAAATGACTTCTTGCAAAAAGATATACAATTATCTCCTGCTGTTCAAAGAATTGTAAGGCTTATTTTTGGAGTAAAAGAAGATACAATAGAATTTAGATTTTTTATTGTTTTGATGACAGTTTGGTTAATGTTATTTATAGTTATTGCAAGCGCTTTAAATGTTATGTTTAGCAAGATTAAATCTTTATTTATGTCTTTAGTTATCACATTAATTATTGCGATTCCTGGTTCTATCAATTATTTAACAATAGCTTTTTTTAATTTGATAAGTATTTTTGGATTTTTTGAAAATTATCAGATAATTCTTTTGATATTAATAGTAGGAGTAGTTATTTTAGTTATTTATTTTGCAATGAGATTTTCAAAAAAATTAAAAGAAAAAGTGGAAACTGAAAAAGCTGGACAAGAAGGACAGAAGGTTGGTGCTGTTGTAAAATTCTTCAAAGAACTAAAAGAAGTATTTAGTGATATCCCCCTTTTTGGAAAAAATAGAAAAAAATAAATTTTTATTCTTTTGATGAAGTTTCAAACCCTTCACTAAATTTTACTAATTTTTCTTTAGCTTGTTCTGCTTTATTTTGTTTTTGTTTTTTTCTTAATTCTTTTAATTTTTCATATATAAAAATTTGCAAACTTATTATAAATAAAATTAAAATTCCTAATATTACAAAAAAAGCTACCCTTATCCATTTATTTTCTTGTGTAAAAAGAAATTTATTAAAAAAGTTTATTATACTTATATAAATTCCAGCCTGAGCAAATATTATTGCTGAAGCAAGTCCGATTAATATTGATATGTTTTTTAATTTAGGAACAAATATCTTTGATAGGTTTGTTCCAGTCATTAAAATTATAATCCAGCTTATAATAACAAAGAACAAGATCCAAGATAAGGAATAATCCAGTGCAAATAAAAATTTGAATACAATATTTATTTTTTTGAAAAAAGAATCTAATGATGAAATGAAAGGATTCTCTAATAGTTTTTCTTTTAGTGATTTTTTTATATCTTCTGCGTTTGTACTTTCTAAATCTTCAACAGTATCTTCAACTTTTCCTGCAGCACCTTCTATAGTACTCTCTAAGCCAGCAGAATTATCATTGCTAGATTGAGCATTATCTGAAGAAGGAGGTAGTGGAGGTTGAGATGAGTCATCTTGAGCATAAATTGAAGTTATTATAAATATATTGGCTATTAATAATAGAAAAATGAATAATACTAAACTCTTTTTCATAGAAGAATTAAGTATAAAGGGTTTTTAAGAGTTGCGAGATTTATTATCTTCCTTTAGACGTCTTACTACTGCCTTCCTCAATGATTTCCCGACCTAGTTCTACGTAAGCCTTTTGGCCTATTAAAGTAGTCTTTATAGTTCTCTTAGTTTCGATATCAAGATTTTTGAACCATTGCCTTAATATAAATTTTCTAATTTGTCCATTCCAAAATACCATTACTACTGCAGTTATTGAAATAGCAGACATTAGAATTAATATAAATCCCTCATTTCCCCCAAGACTATTATAAACTGTTGCTCCTGAAGCATCAATGCTAGGAACACCTTGAGCAAATAAGAGAAATGTTCTCACTACCATTACAATTGCAAAAACTACCCACCCTATATATTGAAAAAAGAATTCCATTCCAGTATTAGACTTTGCTGCATGTGTTACAGTTATAATAGTAAATCCTACTAATATAATAAATGGAATTATTGCTCCTATTGTTATTCCTAGTGCACTATAAGATTGGGCAAGTGCCCATGCTTCATTTGGAGTAATATAAATTGTTGCTAAGAATCCTATGATTAATGATAAAACAAGTCTAAGAAAAACTCCATTAGGAAAAGTTAGCATTTCAAGAATTGCGTATATAAAAAATATAATTATTATTAAAAGTAAATATTTAATCATAACTTTGTCAAAACTTTCTCCACCCTGTTCCCATCCTGTCCAAAAACTTGTCCAATGTTCTTTTATCCAAGCCCATGCTTTACTCTCACTTAATGGTTTATTGACAGTGGACGTCCCAGCCCCATCAGCTGCTATTATAACATTTGCGAGAAAAGAAATTAATATTAATCCTAATAAGATAAGAATAAATATCTTAATATTTCTGTTATCTCTTTTTTTCATATTAACCTTATGAAAAGGTTATTTATAAATATTTTGTTAATATAGTATTTTTATTAGACTTATAAGTAACATTTATAAATAATAATCTTCTTATTTCTTTATGCTAAATAAAAAAAAGGTAATATTAATTATAGGTTTTGTATTAATATTTTTTATTTCAATATTCTTAGTTTCTGCTAGATCTGTAACAGAAGATATTAAATCACTTACATCAGGAGTTTCAGATATTCTTCAATATTTGGCAGAGACTCTTTTAGGGCCTGGTCCAGAAGGGATTGTTGGTGGGGGATTATTTGCAAGAACTTTATTTTTCTTAATTGTCTTATCAGTAGTTTGGGTAGTTATTGGTAGAATAACTCTTTTTTCAGATAAAAAAGGAGTTATTGCAATTATTTCAATTTCAGTTGCTTTGCTTTCAACAAGATTTTTATTACAAACAGAGTGGGTTGAGACAGTTTTGCTCCCATATACTGTGCTTGGTGTTGCGCTTACAGCATTTATACCATTTATAATTTATTTTTATTTTCTTGAATTCATCACTACAGAGAGATGGGTAAGAAAGGTGGGATGGATTTTTGGGGCTGTTGTTTTTATGGGATTATGGTGGAATAGATATGATACCTTGCAATCTGATGCTCTTTATATTTATCCAATAACTGCTTTGTTGTGTTTGTTAACTTTAGGTTTTGATAAGTCTATACAAAAGGCAATTTCAAAAAGCGACGTTGAAAAAATGGTAAAAGAAATTTCTAGAAAAGAACTAAATAAACAATTAAAGGGCCTTGCAGAAGGTATTGAAGTAAGACATCAATTTTATACCCCTGGTAGTAGGCTTTGGAGAGATGCCCTAAAAGCAGAGGGTAAATCAACAAAAGAGATAGAAGAATTACTAGCGAAGACAAGATAATCAGCATCTTTAGAAAGAACAAGAATAAATTCTTACTTATAATCTTAAAGAATGATAGAAAGAGTTAGATATTATTTAGATTTTAGTTTTATGAATAAAGCTATAAGAGCAATTATAAAAATTAACATTGCTGCACCAGAAACTTTTGATGTTGTAGTTGCTACACTAAAACCAGTCATACTAGTTGATGCTAAAGCAAATATAAAAAATGAAAAAAGAAAAAGCATTAAAGTTGCTTCAAGATTTTTTCTTGTAGATGATTTTCTTGCTAATTCTCTAACAAGATTAGGTAATAAAGCTTTTTTAACTATATTAACAACAGACTGCTTTTTTTCTTTTCCAAGATATTTTCTTGCTTCTGCAGTTTCTCCTTGCTGCATTAGCCTTTCATATTTTCCAGCCATTGCTCTTAAGGCAGTTTTATGGTTTGCATATGTTGAACTATGACTTATTTCAGGATTGTTTTCCATTGCAGAAAGTATAGCATAAATTCCTTTATCATCCTCGCCTTCTATACCTGCCATTAATTCAAATAAACTTCCATAGTCCCCTCTTTCTAATCTGGCTATGTCCTTTCTTTGTGCCATATATATAGATAATTAATTAGATTTATAAATGTTTTTGAATATTTAAGAAATGTTTTTAAAGTTCTTTTAATTGGTTAAGTTATGATTAAAAAAGAGAAGCTTATTATTCCTGTTGTAAGCATATTTAGCTTGCTTGTTATTAAATTAATTAGCGCTTATAGCAGCAGTAGCCGTTATATTGATGATTTTGTTTTTTGGATGGAAGACACATTTGGGGTATTTTTCTCATGGATTTTAGGATATCCATATTTTGACGAATATTTATTTGCAAGAATATTATTATTTATACTTGTTCTTGTAATTACTTTTAGTGTTTTAACTAAATCACAGATTTTTGGAAAAGAAAGAAAAGGACTAAGCTTTGTTGTTGCAGCAATTGTATCTATTTTAGCAATTAGGTTTATTCCAAGCAATGAATTTTTTAATTCTATTTTGCTTCCATATACTGCTTTTGGAATTGCACTTACTGTTTTCATTCCATTTTTAATATATTTCTTTTTTGTTCATCAGAGTGTTCCAGGAAGTTTTGGAAGAAGGGCTGCATGGGTTTTATTTGGGATTGTTTTTGTTGTATTATTTATTTCAAGAGATACTCAAAGTTTAGGAGATTCTGTTTGGATATATTATATAGGAATTGGTTTTATAATCCTTAGTTTGATTTTTGATAGAAGCATACATAAATATTTTGCATTGTCTGATTTTAGAAATATAGAAAGAGCATCTGCTAAAACAAGACAAAGACTTTATTTAAGAGAATTAAAAGATATAGAAACAGATTTAGAAAAAGGAATAATTGACCAGGCTGATTATAATAGTGAAAAGAAGGAATTAAAAAGAAAATACAAACAAAGCAGCTTTTAATTTAAAATTTAATTATTTTTCTTTTCTATAACCTATAATTTTTCTTTTTTTGCCAGTTCCTTCATATATTGGGACTTCTTCTTCTTGCTTTGTTTTTCCTGTTCCACTTTTTGACATAAAAACAACCCCTAGAATTACTAAAATAGCTCCTGCTATTAAAAGATAAGTTGGATTTATTGATGATAAAAGAGGAATGTTTAAATTTAGAATTTTTAGATTAACAACTAATAAAAACAGCCCTATTAATGCTAAAATATAACCAATGATTTTTGCCATCTTATCTCTTTTTTTATAGTAAATTGATTTACGTGCTAGTAAATCAAGGAGAAAATTCTTTATAAACTTTTTTAAATTCTAATTTTTCAATAGAAAGCTTTATATATCAATTGATATATAGTAAAACATGCAAAAAACACAAGAAAATCCTTTTGTAAGATCTCCTACATTAGATACTGTAATTATGGTTGAAAAGACAATAGATAAATATAGCGGAGAGTTTAACAGAACAGAATTATGGAGAAAACTTCCTAAAAAAGTCATGTGGCAGACATATTTAGTTATTTTAGATTATTTACAAAGCATAAATAAAATTGCAATAGGCGAAAACGGAATTTTGGTTTATATATGGAGTCCTGAATCTGCAAAAAAATTTATGAATAGAAAGAGGTATTAATATGAGATTTCTTACCAAAAAGTTTAAATATATACTTATATAAGTATATATAAGATGAAAAACGAAACAATATTGCATAGTCCTACATTAGAAAGCGTGTTAATGGTAGAGAAAACTATTAGGAAATATAGTCAAGAGTGCGGTAAATATCAATTATGGAAAAAACTTCCAAAAAAAATGATGTACCAAACTTTTTTAGTTATATTGGATTATTTAAAAGAATCTGGAAAAATATTAATTGACAGAGACGGCTGTATTATATGGACATGGAACCCCAAAATTATTGCTAAATTAAAAAAACAAAATCTTATTATAAAATGAAAGATAAAATAAAACAAGTTGCTTTTTCTAATGAAGAATTGAAGCAAGCTTATCTTGAGCTAAAAGAGGGAAACTTTGAAGACAAAAAATTAGCTCAATTTTTAGACAGAGCAATTGATGATTTAAAGAATAATCCTGTTTGCGGCATTAAAATCCCTAAGAGGATTTGGCCAAAAATTTATATTATTAAATATAAAATTACAAATTTATGGAAATATAATCTTCCAAATGCTTGGAGATTAATATATACTATTGAACAAGACGAAATTAATATTATAAGCATGATTTTGGAATGGTTTAACCATAAAGATTATGAAAGGAGATTTCATTATTAAATATGGCATTATATGATTTATTAGGAAATATTGCAGTTATTCATCCTGGTTTGAATAAAAATGAGAAATTAAGATTAGCCAAGAAATTATTGCAAAAATCTAATATAAAAACAATTGTTGAAAAGCTTGATAAGATAAAAGGCAGGCTTCGTACTATTAAAGTAAAACATGTTCTAGGAAAAAAAACTTTAATTGCTAAAGTCAAGGAAAATAATTGTGAGTTCATCTTTAATATTTCTAGTTGTTATTTTTCAACTCGTTTGTCAAATGAAAGAAAAGAGATTGCTAATAAAATTAAGAAAAAAGACAGAGTTTTAGTTATGTTTTCAGGTGTAGGGGTTTATCCTATTGTTATATATAAAGTTGCAAAACCAAGGGAAATTATTGGAATTGAATTAGGAAAAGATTGTCATAAATATGCATTACAAAATTTAAAGTTGAATAAAGTTAATAAAGAAAAAGTTAAGTTAATTCAAGGAGATGTTAATAAGAAAATTATAAAAAAGCTTAGAAAATTTGATGTAATTGTTATGCCTCGTCCAAACTTGAAAGAGAGTTTTTTGAAGCAGGCTTTAATTGTTAGCAGGAAAAATACTATGATTTATTATTATGCTTTTGGACATATTAATGATTTGAATAAAATTAAAGAAAATTTATTAAAGGAAGTGAAAAAATTAAAGAAAAAAATTAAAATTTTGAAAGTAGTAAGAGCAGGAGATATTGCACCTTATAAATTTAGATATAGAATTGAAATTAAAGTTTTATAATATTGCTTTTGCCTGATTTCTTCTTTTTAATGTATTAAGACTACCAACTAATTCTGCAAAAGTCATTTCCCAGTGATCTTCAGTTAATTCAACAGGGCAACCTGTTATAGTTTCTAATCCTCTTTGAAATCCTACTCGTTCTTTAATAACAAATTTTCCTAAAGGTTGCGTGGCTATATATAAAGAACCATTTTCATATTGACCCATATGTTTCTCTATATATCCCTTTAATGCTCGTGCAATCTTAAGTAGTCTGTCCATTGTTTTTGTTAAAAATATTTAATTAAAAATATGTAATTTTGTTTGGAAAAATCAATTTAAAAACCTTTGGGTTTTTTTGATTTCTGAAATTTATTAATATATAACCTTCATACTAGGGAAAAAAGTAAGAGTAAGTTAAAAACATTTATTTATATTATTAATAAGTATAAATAACTGCGGAAAAGCTGAGCATGAGGAAGCTTTGAAGCAGCGTTTTTTAAGTTAGCGAGCGAAGCGAGCTTGTTTGTATTTTAGAATTTTTCTTGTTTTTGAATTGCAGTTGGAGCGTCTCCTCCATGCCATGTAAATCTTGGCCTTACTCTTATAGGGTATAATCTTTCTGAATTATCATCTAAGATAATAGCTGATCCTTTAAAATCAGGCAAATTATTCATTGATTTTCTTATGTTTTCTAATAAATAAGTCTGCATTATTTCATTTAAAGCTTCTAAATCTTTTTGATTTGTTAATCTGTGGCTTATTAAAATGTCTGACTGAGTCATAACATCTCTGTGAATAACTCCTGGTTGTTGGGTTGCAAGTATTAAAGAAATTCCTGGCTGTCTTCCTTCTCTTAATAATTGAAGTAATGAATTTGTTGCAGGAGTTTTTTCGTTCATTGGAAGAAATTCATGCGCCTCATCTATAAAAATCCATATTAAAGGCATTTCTTTTTTTTCTTGCTTAGAAAAACCATGCTGAATTAATTCTATTTCTTCTTTTTTTCTCTCTAACATTCTCTGGTTAAATATTTTTTTGGAAATTAAACCAATCATTAGAGCTCTAACATTAAAAGTTGATGTTGATGAATAGCATGAAATATCTAAAATATTTGTAAAGCCTGCTTTTATTAGTTCATTTATCTTTGTTGATTTGTCATTTTTAGAGGCAAATACTTTCCAAGTTTTTGCAGCTTCAAATAATGCAGAAGCAGGCTTTTTTATATTTTCATTTTCTTTAGATTTTTCAATTTCTTCTAAAATAGTATCTATATCGTATTTTGATTTAAGCTTTGAAATTATTTTTTGAATCAAGATTGAAACAGGATCAATCATGCTTAAATTAAATATTGAAATCCAGTCTTCTATGTCAAGTTCATCAGCTGCTAAAGCAAATGTTTTATCAACAGGAACTCCTCTTTTTTCATATTCTTCAAGATAACCATAAGGGACCCAGATTGAAACTGGAAGATTTTTTGGTTTTAAATCCCATTCTTCTAATAAAGCAGATTGTTTTTCATTTTTATATTTCATTGTCCAGAATATTCCCATTGTATCAAAAATTAAAGGAGCAATATTTTCTTTAACTTCATCAGGAAGATTTGAAATTTCTTCTGCTAAAACTCCTATTGTATAACTTTTACCTGAACCTCTTTTTCCTGCTATTAAGATTACATGGCTTTTTACAACATCCATCCAAATTTTATTTGATAAAGAAGTATAATTGCCCATAGTTACATAACCTTTTCCTAGATAAATCAAGCCTTTTTCTCCAAATTCTTTTTTATCTTCTAAATCTCTTCCTATTATAATGTTATAAACCATTTTTTCATCCTTTATTTTTATTAAATAAATTATGTTTATTAAGATTGTTATTATGTTTTTAGTAGAGATAAAGGTATAGATAAAGTAAGAGATAAAACATTTTGAATCTACCAAAATGTTTTTAAAGGATTAAATTATGAATTATTATGGCTGATGAAATAAATGAAGAAGTAAGAATTGATAATAATCCTGATAAAAAATTTTCTAAATTTAGAAAGGTTAGGAAAAATCCATGGATGCTTTCAACTTCTATATTAGCAGTTGCAGTAGTGGTTTTATTAGTTTTGAATTTTACAGGCGGAATTACAGGTGGAGTTGTTAGTTCAGGCAGTGCAGCCCAGACAGCACAAGATTATGTTTCTAATTATTTTAAAGCAAATGAAATTGCAGGAGAAGTAGCTGTTGCAGATGTTAAAAAAGTTTCTGGGATGTATATTATCCAATTAACTTTAGATAGCAAAGCTTTAGCTCCTATTTATATGTCAACAGATGGAAAATATTTAGGAAGCATGGGTTTAATTGAACCAGCTTCAACTACTAATACTAATACAAGTACACAGACTACTGAAATTCCTAAAACAGACAAGCCAAAAGTTGAATTATTTGTAATGGCTTTTTGCCCTTATGGTGTTCAGGCAGAACAGCTTATGAAGCCTGTTTATGATTTATTAAAAGATAATGCTGATTTTAATATAAGATATATTGTTAATGTTGGAGGAACTACATTAGTAGATGTTCAGTCTTTACATGGAAGTTTAGAGGCAGAAGAAGATGCAAGACAAGTTTGCATAGCTAAATATTATAGTGATAAATTATGGGATTATGTAAATGAAATTGATAATACATGTTATCCAACTTATAGAACAGAAGGAGAATTAGCAAAATGCTGGAAGACTGCTGCAAATAAATTTGCAATAGATGTTTCTAAAATTGATACATGTGTAAAATCAGAAGCAGTTGATTTATTAAAACAAGAGGAAACAATTTCAAATAATTATGGGGTTTCAGGAAGTCCAACTTTAATAATAAATGGAGTTAAGTTCACTGGAGGCAGAACTTCTGATGCATATAAACAAGCAATATGTTCTGCATTTAATCAAGAACCTTCAGAATGTTCACAAGTATTAACTTCTACAACATCTAGTTCTTCAGGAGGAAACTGTCAATAAAATGGAAATTAAAGATTTAAAAACAAGACAGGGAAATGTTGAAGTTCAGGGTGTTATAAAAGAAATAGAAGAACCAAGAATTTTCAATAAATTTGGAAGGGAATTAAAAGTTGCAAATGCAATTTTAGAAGATGCTTCTGGTTTTGTTAAATTAACTTTATGGAATGATGATATTGATAATTTTAAAATAGGAGATATTATTAAAATAATAAATGGTTATGTTAATGAGTTTCAAGGAGAAAAGCAATTAACTTCTGGAAAATTCGGTAAAATTGAAAAAATAGGAGAAGGTGAAGTTTCTGAATCTAAAAAACCTAAAAAGCAAAAACTTTTAGAAATAGAAGAAAGTGAAGAGGAAGTTGAATCAGGGGATAGTGAAGAAGAAGTTGAAGAAAGTGATGAAAGTGAAGATGAAGAAGAAGAACCTGAAGAAGAACCTCAAGAAGATTATTAATACAAAATTAATTCTTGATTATGATTGTTAGATTATAATAGTGTTTATAAATGGAGATTTTGTCGGGTGGATATGGGAAAAAATTTACCAAAACGACTTACTTGCCTTCTTGATTTAACTAATAAAGGTGATGTTGTGAGAGGAAGATTTTTAACTAGGACTGAAGGTGTTTCAAATCCTATATTTATAGATAAAGAAAAAGCATTGTTTTATGCAAGAGCTGAGACAATATGTTTAGGTGAAGGGGGAACTTATCATAAAATAAAAGGTTCAGAAGTAGCAAGAGTGGTTCCTTCAGAATGTGACGAAGATGCAGCTATTTCCAGAATAAGAGTTGATTATCAATTAAGAAAATCTTAACTCCTAAACTTGTTTAAATTATTCAAAATAATTATATCTGCTTTTTTATTTTTTATCCATTCAGTTTCTTTTTCATTTAAATCAAGTTTTTTTTGAGCTTGTTGGTTTATTATAAAAGGCAATAAAAAAGCTTCTTTTGAAGCTTTCTTTTTACTGCAATGACATTGTCTTGCATATTTCCTTAATATTGATTTTTTATTAATGTTTTTTTGATTTGAAAGCCAAATTTTTAAGATTCTTGTTGGTCTTTTATACCTGATAAAATTATTTGGTTTTAATTTTGATGCACTTGAAATTCCTGCACTTAAAAAAAAGTTTTGGTAAATCAAAAATCTCCAGTATTGTTGTCTGTAAATTCTTCCCTTGAACAAATCTGCTTTGCTTAAACTATCCATAGCTTTTGCAAGAGCATGCCCTTGATATATCTGGGGAATATTTTCCTCAATCCACAAAAGAATTTCATCTAATTGCATGTCAATATCATCAAAGCTTTCTATTATTTCATGACTTGTTGGATTTTGGAAAACCCTTTTTAAAGCATAAAAAATATTTTGTGTTTTATCTCTTTTTTCTTTTATTTCTAAGTCTGTATGCATAATTGATTGGAGGTCATTTAAAGCAGCTCTGACATCTCCTCTTGCTTTTTTTGCAATTTCAAATAAGGTTTGCTGGTTAATTTGCTTGTTCTCTTTTAAAACAATATTTTGAATAATCTTTAAAACAATATTTTCATTTAATTCTTTTACATTTATTATATTGCAAATTTTTCTTAATTCAGAAAATTTTTTATCATAAATATTATTTGAAGTTATTATTATAGGGAATGAGCTTTGGTTTATTAATTTTATAAGTTCAGGCAAGCCTCCTTTATCATCTGCTGTCATACCATCTGCTTCATCAACTAAAATTAACTTGCTTTTTTTAAATAAAGACTGCTGGGCTGTTACAGGTTTTAAAACCTCATCTAATTTTAAACGATTTCTTAAATCAGATGCATTTAATTCAAAAAGTTCTAAATTATATTCATTTGCAAGTGCAATTGCCATAGAAGTTTTACCTGTTCCAACAGGACCATTCAATATAATCGCTTTTTTTTCGGGAAATTTTTTATAAAAAACATCAATTTCATTTAAAGTTTCATCTTGTCCTTTTATTTCTGCAAATATTTTTGCTCTGTATTTTTCAATTAATGGTAGCATTTTGAGTTTGTTGAGCTTGTTGTTGTAATAACATAAATGGAATATCTCCCATTATATATTTTGGAACTTGATAATGTGTTGTTGATATTGGTTTGTATTGAGGACAACCAAAGTCATGCCCTGAGCATCCATTACAGTGTTCTCCTCTTTTATGTCTTTCTGAGTGTGTACACAGCTCTGTTAATTTTGGAGATAGCATTTCTTAAATTCTTAATAGAGCTGATTTTATAAGCATTGTTGTATTTATAGTATAATTAAGTTTAAAAGACAAGATAAATTTGAATTTAATATGGCTATTAGTGAGGAATTAGAGTCAAAGATTGCTGATAAATTGAGTAAGATTAAAGGCTTAGACCCTCTAGAAAGAGGGAGGATTCTTGCTGTGATTTATAATAGCATTGAAAGAAATAAATTAAATGAGAGAAAAGCATTGGCTTATATTCCTAAGCTTGTTAAACACTATATAAAAAATTATCAAGATATTTATAGAAGATTAATTTTGGAAAAACCAGTATCTTCTAATAATAATGGAAAAAAAACTCCTCTTTTATTAACTGAAGACCCTTATAGTCAAAGTTCTGTAGAAAAAAGAATTAAAAAATATAGAGAAAGAGAAGAAAAAGGTTTGCCTATTTTTTCAGATGGTGTTGTTGGAGTAAGAATAGGAAAAGGAAAATTAGAAATAAGAGCAGATTTAGAACCTGAAATTGTCCAGGAAAATGAAGGATTAGAAGGAAAAACAAAGTCTGAAGGAAAAATAGAAACTGAAAAAAGTCATGAGCTTGAAAAAAGAAAGCCCTTGAGGACTATACATGTTTTTTCAGCTGAAGAGATTAAATTTATAGTTGAGCAATATCAAAAACTTTGGTTAGAACAAAACAATAGAAAATATGCTAGTAAAATAGCAGAAGCTGTAAGAGAAAAATTTGAAATAATTAGATATCCTGGAGTTATAAGAATATATTTAAAAAAACAAGGAATAAAATTGCCAGATTTAAGACAAAGAGAATATGGAGGAGGACGAGCTAGAATAACAACTGGTAAATATGTTGGAAAGCAGAAAAGAAGAAAACCTATTGAGCCTCTTAAACTTGTTGAGCCTCCTAAACCTATAGAGCCAAGTTTAACAAGAAAAAAAGTTGCAAAAATTGATGTTAGATATTATGTTGATTTTAGAGTATTTAGAAATATTAGTATGATTCAAGCAGAAACAGATTATACGTCTGCTGAAATAAGAACTGCTGTTGCATCTCTTGGTTATCGTATAAATCATACTGGGCATATTTTTATTGGATCTCATAAAGCAAAACCTTTTCCAGCAAGAACAAAACCTGCTAAAAGAGCTTCTAGTTGAATAAACTCATCACTTCCTTCAACTAATCTAAATTCAATTTCACCTGTTTTTTCAGTTAATCTTACTTTTAATTCATTGTCTATTGGAAGATTCCATATTTCTTTTTGTATTGATTTTATAATATCTGTTCCTGCAACAGAATCTCTTAACATAATATCTAAAAGTTTTTCTTTTGCTTTTAAAAAATCTCCTGATAATGCATATTCCAAAACAATTTTTATGTCAGCAGGTTTTGCATTTGAGGTTAAAGTATTTATAAGTTCGAATGTTATATTTGGAGATATTGAAGCAGAAGCCTGCAGTAAATTAATAACTCTTCTAAAATCTCCTTCACTTCCTTCATATAAAGCTTCAATTGTTTTATTATCTATTACTAATCTTTCTTTTTCAGCTATATAATAAACTCTTTTTTCAATATCTTTTTTTTCTAAAAGTTTAAACCTGAAAATCGCACATCTTGACTGGATAGGGTCAATAATTTTTGAGGAATAATTGCATGAAATTATAAACCTGCAAGTTGATGTAAAATTTTCCATTGTTCTTCTCAAAGCCTGTTGTGCTTCTTTTGTTAAAGCATCTCCTTCATCAAGAAAAATAACTTTAAACGGGACATTCCCAATTGCCCTTGTTCTTGCAAAATCTTTTACTTTTTTTCTTATAACATCTATTCCTCTTTCATCACTTGCATTTAATTCCAAATAATTTTCTTTCCAGTGATTTCCAAATAGTTCTTTTACAACTATCAAGGCCAATGTTGATTTGCCTGTTCCAGCAGGGCCCGCAAAAATTAAATGAGGAATATTAAGGGATTTAACCAACCCCTCAACCCTTTTTATAATATCGTCCTGTCCAACCACTTCAAAGAATTTTTGTGGCCTGTATTTTTCAGTCCAAATTGTGTTTTCATTCACCATCTTTATTTAAATATTAAATTTTGTTTTATAAGGATTGTTGTGTTATAAAAGTATAATTTGTAATTTTTGCTTAGCTTTTATTTATTTTATTATTAACTTATAAGTATTATCAAGCTATATACTTCTCTCTCCATAGCTTTGTTATTTATTAATTATTGAATTTAAAATAGAAAATTAATGTTTTTTGGTATCAAAAACATTTATAAATCAAAATCTTTATTGAATATCATGAAACGTTCTAGTAGAAGGTGGAAGAAGAAAGGACAAATGCGCTGGAAATGGCAGAGAAAAAGACTTAGAAAAGTCAAGAAAAAAAGGAAACAGCATAGAATGAGAAGCAAATAATTTTTTATATAGAACAATTTATAAGTCAGTGATTTTTAGTTTTTTTAAAGCCCCTTAGTATAGTGGTCAAGTATCTTGCCCTCTGGAGGCAGGGACCCAGGTTCGAATCCTGGAGGGGCTATTCTACTCTTATTTCAATAGGAGTTCTAGAACAAATTAGTCTTTTTATTTGCCTTGCTTGTTTAGATAATAATCCCCCCATAAATAAACTACCAACCCATTTTTCTATTTTTGAAGTTAAAAAAAGATATGTTTTTTGAGAAGTAGCTAAAGCTATTATCTGGTCTGTCTTTTGTTCTTGTGGATTTTCATAAAACAGATTCATAAATAAAATTAATTCATTATGTTTTTAAAGCTTTAGAAAGATAATTTTATATACTCTAATCTCTTACAAAATTCATGGCAGAAAAACAAATCGGAACTGTGTCAAACTATTTTGATCACATAAGTGTAGCAGCGATAAAGTTAGCAGGAGAATTGAAAGTCGGAGACAAGATAAAGATTAAAGGAGGAGAAGCTGAGCACGAACAAAAAGTTGAGAGCATGCAGATACATCATGAAAAAGTGAGCAAGGCAAAGAAAGGTGATGAAATAGGAATAAAAGTTTCTGGAAAAGTTAGAAAAGGTTATAAGGTTTATAAAATTTAATTTTTAATTTAAGCCTTATAAATAATTTTTAATTATTAGCAATATTTTTATTAGTTTTATTTATCATTGATAATTATTAAAGAGAGATATGTGTAGCTTAGTGACTAAGAAAACTTTATAAACATTTTCTGTTTTGTATCTTTATGAGGGTAATCTTAATAAAAGGCAAACAAAAAGAATTAATAAATCTAGCAAAATTAAATTGTTCTTGGAAAGAGTTAGGTATTATTTTAGGTTTGTCTGCTACATATATAAGAAATGAATTAAGGAAAGAAAAAAGATTTATATCAGAAGAGGTTTTTGAAAAATTATCTAATTATCTTAATAAAGATTTTAATAGATATATAATAGAAAAAAGAAAAGATAATTGGGGGAGAGTAAAGGGAGGCATTTTATCTAAGGGAAATACTAAAAATCTTATTAAGCCTATTGAGGGAGAAGATTTAGCAGAATTATTTGGTATAATTATTGGAGATGGGCATGTGGAAAAGAGAATATCTGGTAAAAAGATTAGGTGTTATTCTGTTGTAATAGCGGGAGATTCAAGAAATGATAAAAATTATCTTTCTAACTATGTTTTTAGGTTATTTAAGAAGTTGTTTGGGGAACCAGGAAGGCTTAGATTTTCTAAAAATAAAAATGCAATTTATTTAAAGATAAATGGTAAGAAGATAGTGGAATTTATAGAAAGTAAGGGAATTAAAAGCGGAAATAAAAAAACTAATCAACAATCTATCCCTAAATGGGTGTTAAAAAATGATAAATATTTAAGGGCTTGTCTGAGGGGATTAATTGATACTGATGGTTGCGTTTATTATATTTCTAAGAATAATAGGAATCTGAGAATTAGTTTTACTAGTTATATTCCAAAGTTGTTAAATAAGGTCAGGGGTTCTTTTATTAGATTAGGATTTCATCCCTCTAAAATAATTGTTAATAAAAACATATGCTTAAGTAGAAAGGAAGATGTTAACAGATTTGTGAAAGAAATTGGATTTTCTAATGATAAACATTTAAAAAGAATTCAAATTTTGATTAATAATGCCTCGATGGTGTAGCTGGACAAGCATTCAGCCCTCTCGCGGCTGCGACCCGGGTTCGAATCCCGGTCGAGGCATTTATGAGTAACCCGAGTTCAAATCTCGGCAGGGGCATTTTTAAATGAATAGATTTTTAATATTATACATTTATATTTAAATATGAAATCAAAATTAAGAAAAAATTGGCAGTTAGGATTTTTAGGTTTTCTTGGATTTTTAGGAATTCCAGGAATATTAACTCAGGATTGGTTAGACATTTTATGGATATTGTAGTTTGTATGGTTTATTTATTTTTTTCCTGAGAAAAAATAAAAAATTTAATTTTTCAAAAAACAAAAGCTTTATAATATGTTTTTTCTTATATTTTATATATTAATTAAAAAGAGAGGTAAAAGGAGGTAAGAAAATGGCAAAAGGTGGAGGAAAAGGCCCACTAGGAAAATTAATTGCTTTAGCTGCATGGATTGTTGGTGTTTTAGTTTCACTTGCAGTTGGATTTGGAATGGCCTGGGGAACCTTGACAGTTCCATATGTGCAATCAATAGTTCCTCTTGCTGGCTGGATTGTCGTTATATTAACTCTATTAGGAGTTATATTCGCAATAGTTAGAAGATTTTAATTATTAATTTTTATTTTTATTTTTTATAATCTATATTAATTTTGAAGTAGATTTAATTTTTATTTTATTCTAAGATTTGTTTAAAGATATCAGATTATATCAGACTAATCTTGCCTGAATTTTGGAAATTAATCAATCCAAAAAGATTATAAACTTTGAT
>CAYGVK010000002.1:0-25651 GCA_964353375.1 Candidatus Woesearchaeota archaeon | reverse complement strand
GGCTGTTATTATAGGTATCTCTCTTCTCTTGGTTTTATATTTAAAACATATAAAGCTTTAAATTCTTAAATATTGCAATGATTTGCTAATATAAGCCATAAAATTGTTACATTGGTTAGAAAATAGATAATTATTTAAGGGTTAAGTTCTTAAAAAAAATATGGAAACTGAGATAAAAGATTTGAGAGAAGATATAAAGAAATTAATGATAGATGTAGCTTTAATCAAAAATGCTTTTTTAAATGAAGGAGAATTGACAGACTGGGCTAAAGAAGAGTTAAAAAAAGCAAGGGAAGAAGATGAAAATGAGTATACTTCTCTTGAAGATTTAAAAAAAGAGATTGAAAATGACTTATGAACTTAAATTTAGTTCTAAAGCGAAAAAATTCTTAAAAAAACTTCAAAAAGATATTGCATTAAGAATACTTGATAAATTTGAAGATTTAAAACAAGAACCTTTTAGGTATCTTGAACATTATGAAGGAGATGGTTGTTATAAGCTTAGAATTGGAAAATATAGAGCATTAATTGATGTTAGCAAAAATGTATTATTTATCAGAGTTATTGATAAGCGAGAAAGGATTTATAAGAGATAAAAAATTGCTAATTTAGTTAAAGAGGATAGGGGGTTAGTAAACATATTTTAAAAAATGAGAATTCCTAAAGAATATAAATTGAAAAAATGTTGGTTTTTAAATAGAGAGTTTTATATAGATAAGCGAGTCCATATCCCACGAAAAAATACAGAACCATTAGTTAAATTTGCTTTAGAATATATAAAAAGAATGAAGAAAGAAGTTGTTTGTGCAGATATAGGAACTGGAGCAGGAGTTATTGCAATTAGTTTAGTATTAGAAAATCCTTTAATAAAAAAAGTATTTGCTACTGATATCTATTCTGGAGCTATTTTTATAACCAAAAAGAACATTATCAAATATAATCTAAAAAACAAAATCTTTGTTAAAAAAGGAAATCTCATTAATCCTATTAAAAATGAAAAAATAGATATAATCATAGCTAATCTTCCGCATGCTTCTGAGGAAGTTTTTAAAAAGAAAAAATATCTCCTATGTGAACACAAAAAATCAACCTTTGCTGGCAAAAGTGGTTTAGAAATCTTAGAATTGTTTTTAAAACAATTATTAGAATATAAATTTCTCAAACAAATTTCTGCAATTTTTCTAAAGATTCCTCCGACAAAAAAAGAAGATTCTGTCAAATTAGTTAAAAACTATCTCCCTGATTACAACAGTAAAATAAAAAAAGATTATGAAAGAAAAGATAGATATTTAATAATTCAAAACACAAACCTTTAAATTCTGATTATTTTTATTATTTTCATATGCCTTGGTCGCATAGTGGTATTGCAATTGGTTGCTAACCAATGCCCTTCGGGGCCCGCAGGTTCGATTCCTGCCCAAGGCGTTTTTTAATATCTTGTTATATTTTTAGTTATTAACTAGTTATATACTCATAAAAATCTTTCCACAAAGATTTTTATATTAAGTTTTCAATATATATTTATGAAAAAAAAGGTGATTGCAATTCTTTATAGCGGCAAGGGATTAGGAAGAGATGAAAAGATTTTCTTAAAACTTGCCAAGAAAAAGAATATAGAATTAATAATGATTAATATTTCAAAAGATATTGATGAATTAGCTCTTGCAGAAAAACTCAAAGAATGCAAAGTAGTATATAACAGCACTGCAGAGGATTTTGGAGTTGAGTATGCTAAAACAATAGAAAGCCTTGGAAAAAAAATAATTGACAGTCCGGAAGCATATTATTTTACAGAAGACAAATGGATGTTCTTTTTCAAATGCAAAGAACATAAAATTCCTACTCCTGAGACAGTCTTATTATGTGAAAATATAGCTATTGCAAGAAAAGAGCTTAAAAAATTTGGGCACTGGCCTGTAATTTTAAAAAGAATTAATGGAACAATGGGGCAGTTTGTAGGAAAAGCTGAAGATTTAAATCATGCAGTATATATAATAAATAAATTCTGGAAAAAAGGAAGTGAAAAACTTCCTATAATTGCACAAGAGTTTGTACATTCTCCAAGCTACAGAATAACTGTTATAGACGGGAAAATAGTGCAGACAGCATTAAAAGAAAACAAAGCAAGCTGGAAAGCTACCGGAGTTTATGCTACAAATTTTAAGAGATTTAAAATCGATAAAGAATTAAAAAAATTAACAAATAAAATAATTAAGATGTGTAAGATAAAAATATGTGGAATAGATTTTCTTAAAAAAAATGGAAAATGGTTAGTTATCGAGGTTAATTCAGAGCCTGCATTTGACTTTTTTGAAAATGAAAGAGAAAAACTTATAGATTTAACATTGAATTTTTTGAAAAAATATGCTGCTTAATCTTCCACAATAACTTTTTTTAATTTCTTTAGTTCATTTAAATTTAATTTAGTAACAATAAGCCCTTCTCTTCTTACAATTTTCTTTAATATTCTTGTTGGAGAAGCAATAGCAGAATATGATATCTGATATTTTGTCTCTAAAACAGGATTACATACTGCAACAAAAAAAAGATTTTCAAATGCTCTTGCAAGAATTAAGCTTTCTAATATTTTCATTTCTCTTTCCTCGTGTTTTTCATCATGTGCTTTAGCATCATACCACCATTGTGATGGACAAAAAACAATTTCTGCTCCTGCTTTTCCCATTCTCTTAAAAAGATCTGGATAAGCAATATCCCAACATATTGCAATACCTATTTTAGCAAAATCTGTATTTACAATAAGAATATTTCTTCCAGACATAGCACGTTTGTCTCCATAAAGATGTATTTTTTTATACCCTGCTTTTATCTTTCCTTCTCTGTCTATTACCAAAGAAGTATTATGCACTTGTTTTTTAATTTGAAAATCATCTGTAACAATACACCATATAGAATTTTTCTTGCATTCTTCTCTAATTCTTTTTAAAAACTCGCTATTTAATTCAAGCACATCTGTTTTGTGAATACATGCTTCTGGAAAACATATAATATCTGCTCCTCTTTTTTTTGCAAGTTTTATATATTTAATGATTTTATCAACATTGTGTTTTGTCTTTATATCAAAATATCTTATCTGAGCAAGAGCAATAACTGGTTTTTTCATATTCCTTCTTTATGTTCTTTTTAATGCTTTTCTTTCAAGTTTAAAAAGACATAATAATCCTATTATTGAAATTAATCCTGTAAGAATAAAGACAACTTCAAAACTTGTTGTTGATGCAAGCCATGCTCCTACAGCTGCTGTAATTGCTGTTCCTAATCCAACACTTGAAGAATAAATAGACCATTGAAAACCTCTTTGTCCTTTATCTAAATATGCACTAAATAAACTATACCAAGAAGGATATGCAAAACTTGCTCCTAATCCATAAATAGCTTGAACTATATAAAGATGCCAAATGTTTGTTGAAAATATATAACCAAATGGAACAATTGCTATAAAAAAAGTTCCTAAAAGCAACATCCACAATCTATCTTTTGGATTAAAAACCTGTGCAAAAATAATCTGCAAAACAGAATGCACAAGCAAAAATATTGTGCTTGCAAGTCCTGCTGCAAATATGCTTCCTCCAACAAGATGGTCATTAATAAAAATAGCTAAAATAGGGGATATTAATCCAAATCCAGTAAATATAAAAATATCTGAAATCATTAATAATTTTAAAGTTCTGTTCATTTTTGCCTCTTTTAATTAAATTAAAGAATTTGAATATATAAAGTTTATGAAATTATCAATTTATAAGATAATATAAGTAATCTATAAATCATCAAGCTTGAATAAAAATAATTAAAGTAAATAATTTGACAAATAACTATAAAGATAAATGTGTGTAGCTTAACAATGTTTAAGAGTTACTAAAATAAATAATTAGGAATAATTAAAAAATCATTCTGCATCTTCATCAATAGAAGCTAAAAAACTCCACCATGGCTTTTTTACTGCTATAACTTCATTGTTTTCTGCATTTATCTGAGATTGAACTTGCATTTGTGCTTTAATAAAACCTAAAATCTTAGCTTTTTGTCTTGCTCTTAATTCATAAGCAAGTTTGATTTTATTTCCTTTTCCAACTTCTTTTAAAACAATTGTGCAATTATTAGATTCAGAACAAACTTTTAATTTTAATCTTGCCAATGCTGTTTCAGAAGCAGTGTCTGGCATGATTTTTATTTCAATATAGTTTCCATTTGAAAGCTTTGCTTTTAATCTTGTTTTGTTTTGGTTTTGAATTTTTTCTTGTTCTATTTCAAGCTCTGTAGTTACATTTAGTTTGTCTATTGTTATTACAATTATATTTCCAGAACGTCCTGCTTGTATTGTTATTATTTTGCCTGTTTCAGTTGGGCATGATTGAACTGCTCCAACACATTTACAGCCTTCTAAACATTCTGATTCATTTCTTTTTTGCCATGGAACAAAGGTTATTTTTGTTTTATTTTTAGCCTGACAAACATTACTTCCAGAAGCACATTTATTTTCAATACATGAATAAAATGTTCCACAATTTGAAGGTGTAAAACCTTCAGGATAACAATCTTCTTTTTTAGTGCATTCTATTTTAGATTGTTGTTCACCATAATTTGCAATTAAATAAGTAACAAAAGCTCTATCAGCTACATTTATAACTTCATTATAAACAAAATCTGCTTTTTCTTCATAAGTACTATTAAGCCATAAATTATTGACATAATCTTTATCTAAGCTATTTAATTTGCCATCTTCATTAACATCTCCAAAAGCAATAATTTCATCATTAGATAAATCTTTAATATAATCTAAAACAGTTATAACAGAATCATTATTATTATCTCTTGTTTTCCAAAAAGTATTGACTATGGCTCTATCTGCAACATTTACAACACTATCTTCATTAACATCTGCCCTTTCATTATAAGTTCCATTAGTCCAATATGTATTAACCAAGTCTACATCTGCTTGATCTACTCCTCCATTAAGATTAATATCAAAAACTTTTAATCCTTCTCTTATGCTGATAGTTGAAGGATCAATAGCAGAAACAAAACTAATCCCAATTAACAAAACTAAAGTCAATAAACATAATTCTTTTTTCATATTTAATTAAATTGTTTTTAGTTTTTAAAGCTTTTGAAAACTTCAAGTTTGTTTGAACTTATTAATATAACTTTTCTATCTTCTTTTTTTAGATAATATAAAAAAGATGATAATTAAAATAATAAATCCTCCAATAATATAATAAATCAAATAATTTTTCTCTGGAGCAAGAATTACTGGATCTGCCCCCTCAAATTCAACTAAAAGTTTGTTCTCGTCTTGTATCTGAAATTGTTTTAGTTTCAAGTTATAAGTATTTAAGGTATTTAATTCAGGAACCGTCCAGTTTACTTCTCCAGAAGCATCCCAGTTAATATTGACAAGTTCTGAAAAATATACTTCATCTTTTGAATCCATTTTTTCTAAAACAACAAAATAAGGTCCTTCTGTATCTTCAATTATATGGAGAGTACACAAATCATTTTTTATTTCACAATAGGGTGGGTAAAATGCCTTAATGTCTTCTCCACCCCTCTCTAATTCCGCTGCCTTACTATAATGGTGAATCCAAAAATTTGTAATGGACTTGTATTTGTTTTGTGAAATACTTGAAAAATTAGAATTATAAGAACCACTACCTATTGGAACTTGACAAACAGAATATTTTTCATTATCAAGAATATAATACAAATCACCTTCAAAATAATGTTGAATTATAACATTTTTATTAGCATAGGACTCAATCTCTTCTTGAGAAGGATTTAATTTTAATTCAATATAATTAGGTATTCCGCACAAATCTTTAACATCTAAATAACTTGATTTTATAATATCAAAAATCTCTTTTGCTTTAACATTATTTATCTCATAAGCAGGAATGTTTACAATAGATAATTGCCAATCTCCGTCTGAAAGATTCAATTGAGAGAAATCAATTTCAAAATTTGCTCCTGCTGGGGAAAGAGCTGCGCTTATAAAATTAAGATTTAATAAAATTACTATCCCGAATAATATAATAATTTTCCTGTCCATCTTGTATACAACAGATCCGAATTTATAAATACTTTCATAACTTCAAGTCTATTTGAAGTATTAACCTGCTTATTAATCCTCCACCAATGGAACAAAGACAAAACCTGGAAATTCCTCTATTTTGTTTTCATGATTTTTTGTTAGCTTGAAAATTGAATTTTTTACAGGTATAACTAAGATTCCGTTAACTTTTAACTGGCTTATAATTTCATTAGGAATTTTATCTGCAGAAGCACTTACTAAAATTCTATCAAAAGGAGCTTCATTATCTAAACCTTTTGAACCATCTGCATTTATTATAGAAATATTTTTTTTATATCTTAATAATTTTTTAGATTTGTCTGCTAATTTTTTTATTCTTTCAATGCCGAATATTTTTCCATTAGGGTTTAAAACAGATAATAAAGCTAAAACATAACCGCTTCCACTTCCTATTTCCAATATTTTTTGATTATCTTTAATATCTAAATGAGTTAACATAAAGGCAATTGTATATGGCTGAGAAATAGTCTGCCCATGTCCAATAGGCAAGGGAATATCTTCATAAGCTTCTGCTCTTGTTTCTTTTGGAATAAAGGCTTTTCTGTCAATTTTTTCAAATGCATCTATGATTTTCTCAGAAAATCTATTGGCTTTTAAAGATTTTATTAAATCAACTTTATCCATATAGAATAGAAATATTTAAAATAGATAAATATTGTGTTTTTTTATGGCATGCATGGGTTTAGAAGGGCAGGTTGCGTTTATAGAAGGTTGTGTTAATATGCAAGAATTTTGTGAAGCACAAACAGGGGCATTAAAAGAAGCTATAATCAAATATAATGAGCTTCGTTGTGCGCATGCTCCTGGTTTAATTTTAACTTTTGATGAAGCAAAAGTAATATTTTTAGGAACTAAAAATTTTACAAGATTTGTTGAAGAATTTAGAAGAAATTATTGTAAGAATGTTTGCGCAAAAAGAGAAGAATGTACAGCAGATTATAATAGAGGAGCTATATAAACTTTCTTTAAACACAAGATTTAAAACTATTATTTTTGTTAATAAAATAAGAAAATGAAAAAAGATACAAAAATATATTTGTGGTTGGTTTTAATAGTTGCTGTAATTGTAATTGCAATAATTCTTTTAAAAGCAAATAAGGGGGATTTAACAAAGCAAGAATTATTGTGCTTAGCTGAAAAATCAGAGCTTTATGTATCTTCAACATGCGGACATTGTAAAGATCAAGAAGATATGCTTTTAAAAAATTTAGAAAAATATGATTTAAATTTATCTGTTTTTAATATAACAATGTGCAATAATGAAGAAAACATTCAAAAATGTCAGGGAAAGGGAATAACAGGGGTTCCTACATGGATTATAAATAATACACAGTATAAAGGAGTTAAAGAATTAAAAACATTAAAAAATATGACTAAATGTTAAAATAAGAAATAACATTAAACTTATAATATCAATAACATATAAAACTCAAAGAAGAGTAAAGCAAGAATAAGAGAAGAGTCTAGTGGTAATGTATAAAGATATTAAAAATAAAAAATAACAAAATAATGATAAAAAATGCAAATAATAGAAATAATAAGTTTGGCTGCTGTTGATGCAATTAATCCATGCGCACTTGCTGTTATGGCAATGGTTTTAATTGCTTTGTTATTGCAAGAGCCATTTAAAAGAAAAAGAGTTTTATATGGAGGTTTTATGTTTACATTAGCTGTTTTTATTTTATATTTTATATATGGAATTATATTAACACAAGTATTTACTTCTTTAATTCCTTCAAGTGTTTCAAGAATAGTTTTCAGAGGTTTTGGAATATTAGCAATTGCTTTAGGAATTTTTAATTTAAAAGATTATTTTAAATACAAGCCAGGAGGAATAGCAACTGAAATGCCTATGAAAATGAGGCCAAGAGTCAAGCTTTTAATTAAAAGAATAACAAGTCCTGCAGGTGCTTTTGTAATAGGAATTTTTGTTACTTTGTTTTTATTGCCTTGTACAATAGGACCGTATTTAATTGCTTCTGCAAGATTGTCAGGATTAAGTTTTTTGCAAATACTTCCATTGCTTTTGCTTTATAATATCATATTTATATTGCCAATGATAGCTATTACTTTAATTATTTATTTTGGTTTAACAACTGTTGAAAAAGTAAGCAGTTGGAAAGAATATAACATTAAGAAGATTCATTTAATAGAAGGTTTGATATTAGTAATTCTTGGTATTTTGATGGTTACTGGGGTTATTTAGAGGTTTTATTCAAATCCTTTAGGACCAAAATTAATTAATATCTTTTTGATTTCATTAATAGTTTGTTGTTGATGTTTTTTGTCAGACATTCTTACAAATCTTATTAATAAATCAACTAATTTTGATTCATCCATTATTTTTAGCTTGTGTCCATCTGTAATAAAATAAAATCTGAAATTTTTATATTTCAATTCTTTGATTACAATTCCTCCAACATTGCCCAAGGATTTGCCTTTATGAGGGTTATCTCCTAAAGAATACATTTGTCTAAAAATTATCTTAGATTCTTCATTGAATTTTTTAAAAATTTCGTCTTTTAAGCTTTCGGTAATGCTTACCTTGGCCATTTTTTATCTGCCTCTTTTATGGCATTTTCAATTGGAATAAATCCTTTATCAGACATTAAAAAATCTCTCAACTGCTCTTTAACAGCTAAAGAATAAATCCTTTTAATAATTTCATCATAACTTTCTCCTTTTACTCCAAAAGAAGCTATCTTATTCTTAGTTTCCTTACTCAATTGAATTGTTGTTATGTCCATGTTAATCTATAGTTTCTATAGATACTATAGTTTATAAACTTTTTGCATATCACGATAATTTATAAAAATAAAAGTTGTAAAGAGTAAAGCTAAATAAGTTACTAGAAACAACTTAATTATACTTAACAATTTTAATGATATATAAGAATTACAAGTAAAGATAAATATAAAAGGGGTGGAAAACCGAAGTTCATCAACACCCCTATCTAACCGAAGTTAGATGTTTTTAATAAGTATTAATAGTATATAAGTTTTATGGTTTTAAGTTAATGCTTTCTTGCTTTTCTCATCTCTAAATCTGCTCTAGCTTCATCTAACCCACTGAATTCACCAACAACAGTTCCATATTCAAAAACAGTGCCCTCTAACTTATTAACTTCTGGATCTTTTTCAATAGAAGCTTCTATACCAAGTGCTATATATTTTTCAATAAGAGCATGTGCTTCTTTTATATGTAAATATCTTGGAGGAATAGACAAAAGTATTATTGGTCTTAAATAAATTGGGGTTTGTATTGGCATAGATAAAAAGATGAGATTACTAATTTATAAACTTATCTTTAAGTTCAAATATGCTTGATTATTGTTGGTTTCTTAACTTCGCCCTAATTATTTTTCCAGAATTTGTCTTTGGAAGCTCTTTAATAAACTGAATTTCTTTTGGATATGAATGTCCTGCATAATTATTTTTAACAAATAAACTTAATTCCTGCTTAAGTTTTTCATTTTCTTTAAATTTATTATTTAAAACTATAAATGCTTTTAATATGCTTCCCTTTATTTTATCAGGTATTCCAATAACTCCTGATTCTTTAACTGCTTTATGTTTTATTAAAATATTTTCTATTTCAATAGGAGAAACTCTTTCACCTGATGTTTTAATAATATCATCTTTTCTTGCTTCAAAAAAGAAATATCCTTGCTTATCTATCTTAGCCAAGTCATTTGTTCTAAACCAAGCTTTTTTAAAATAATCTTTATACATTTTATTATGCTTGTAAATTCCTGTCATTATTGCAGGCCATTTTGGCTTTAAAGCAATCATTCTATTAATAAGTCTGGCTTTAATATTAATTGGCTTGCCCATGCTTCCTGGCTTCTTTTTTAAGCCTGGATAATTAGCAATAACAATTGCTCCTGTTTCTGTCTGCCAATATGTATCATTTATTTCAATTCCTAATTTTTTATAAAAATTAAATAAATTAGATGTAAGTGCTTCTCCTACACTACATAAATTTCTTATATATTTTAAATCAGATTTTTTAATATTATCTTTAAGCATTCTCAAAGCAGTTGGAGCAGTGTAAATTATAGAGATTTTATTTTTTAAAATAAAATTTATCCATTTTTTATAATCAAAATGTCCTTGATAAATATAATTTGAACAACCAATTGATAAAGGAGCTAATATTCCATAAATACTTCCTGTTACCCATCCAGGATGAGCAGTGCAAAAATATCTGTCTTCTTTGTTCAAGTCAAGCACAAGTTGGGCTGTATAATGCTGTTGTATTAAACCATAATGAGGAATTTCAATTCCTGCAACAGGTGTTCCTGCTGTTGATGATGTAAATATCATTACACATGTATCATATTTATTCCTCATAACACAATTAAATTCACTTGAACATCCTTTAATCTGCCTTTTATATTTATTATCATTAATAACAATTACATGCTTAAGAGAAGGTATTTTCTTTTTTATGTTTTTTATTTTCTTAAATCTTTTATAAAGTTCTTTATTTGTAATAAGAACATTTGCATCTCCTCTTAATAATCTTAATTCTAAACCTTGTGTTTGAAAAGCTTCAAATAAAGGACATGCAATACTTCCTTGTTTAATTGTTCCTAAAAATGATATGTATAACTCTGGAATCTTAGGAAGAAAAAGAAAAATTCTTGAATTTTTTTTAACTTTTAATTTTTGCAAGAGATTTGCAAATTTATTTACTTGCTCATTTAATTCAGCATAAGTTATTCTTGTTTGTTTTGATTTATCATTTTCAAAAACAAATGCAGATTTATCAGGAGAAGATTTGGCATGTCTATCTAAACATGATTCAATAACATTCATTTTATTGCCATGAATGATTATGTTTTTTTCAAAGGATTTCCAGGGGATCATTTTAGTTTTTGTTCTATTCTATTAAACTCGTTTACTTTCTTATTTATTTCTTTCTTGTAACTATAATCTATGTATTTTCTTTTACATAAATTCAACCAAGCTATGTTTATTATAATAGAAACTAATTTAGCTTTTAATTTTAAAGAACTGTTTTTTTGAACACGGTCCTCAAAGTCTAAAATAGATGGCCCAAAAAAGGATTTTCCAAAGTCAAGAATATAAAATGAATTATTCTTTCTTATTATTTGATCATCTCCCCAGTCGCCATGAACAACCGAATAGGAAGAATCAAAAACTGGTTGGAAGAATAATTTAATATCCTCTTTAGTCATATTTTTTATATCTGATTTTAAGTAAGTTTTAGCTATTTTAAAATCCTTATAAAATTTCTCAAATTTATAATAAGAAAAATATTTACTTTTGACCCTCTTAGTCTCTTTATGGAATAAATCAATAATCTTTATAATTTCCTTCTTATTAAGCTTCGATTTATAGGGGATATATTTCATCAGAAAAGAGATTTTCTTGTTACTTTTCTTAATCCAGTAAATTTTTGGAATCTGAATTCTCTTACATATTTTTCTTAATAATTTTTGTCTATAAATCTCATTAACAAAATCCTTGTGAATTGTTTTAAGAATATAATAATTGCCTTTTATTTCTACAAGTTCTACTTTTGAAAGGGGCCATTTATGTAAAGTTTTTATAAATTTAATTGGTTCATTCTCTTTCATCTCAACCATCCTAAAAATTCCTCAAGAGGAATTTTATTAAACCTCTTATAAGCTAATATTCTTTTCCTTGCCCATTTTAATATTTCCTTTTTTTTATCTTTATGTTTCTCTAAATTATTAATCCACCAACATGCAATAGCTAAAAATCTGCATTTAATAAAATAATAAAGTGCTTTTTTCTCTTCTTCATTTAATCTTATATATTTTTCATATCCTTTTAAGAAATTAATTATTAATGCTTTTCTAATAGATTTTTTGGTAATCAAGTTATGGGCAATTAATACACATACTTCATATACAAGATAATCTTCATGAACATCATCCCAATCAATTATAGAAATTACTTTATTGTTCTTAACCAGTATATTGGATGCATTTAAATCTCCATGAATAATACTTTTTCTAAGATATTTTTTATTTATTTTTTTCATTTCATTAGATAAATTTTTAGATTCTCTTTTAAAATCTGGACCTAATAAAGATTGTATTTCCAAATTTAATCTTTTAAATTCATGGTCTTTTTCCCAATCATCATTTAACTTTTTGTGATATTTTAATAGAATTTTATCTAAATAACCAAATTTCTTTCCTATATCTAAGATTAATTTTTTATTAAATCTTTTTGGAATAGCTCCTTTAGAAAACTCTTGAATTGAAATCCTTTCTTTATTATAAATAATTAATCCTTTTTTATTTTTTGTATCAATAATTTTAGGGGTGGAGACTTTTGTTTTTTTAAGAAACTCCATTAATAAAACCTGATCTTTTACAAATTTTAAACTAGCATTTTCATAAATCTTTAATAGGAATTTTCCTTTTGTTGTTCTCAGAGAATAAATAGTATTTGTACCAGTAAAAATATGCTTGCTTGATTTATACTTTCCAATATTATAGTTTTCAAGAACATTTTCAAAATCTTCTTTCGTGAGCTTGGTTAGGATTGTCATCTCAGCCTCTTTTATTCTTTAAAGATAATGAGATTTATAAGTTTAATTGGAATCTCATTTATGTTCAAATTCAGAAAGAATTTCTTCCAATTCTAAAGTCCCTTCCAATAATCTAAATCCTTGCTTCCTAGCTCTTTCTTCTATTCCCATATTAGTTGAGTTAATGAAAACTTTATTTTTACCTAATCTTTCTGCAATAGAAAAACAAGCTCCTCTTAATCCATCACAAAAATAAACATCTGCATCAATAGGAATATCTTTCCAAGACCTGTCCGCATAATGAATATTTTCTGGTTTAAAACCTGCTTTTGAAAGTTTATTAGATATGTATGTTCTTCCAAATTCTTCTCTTTCTCCTGGAGGGAATCCTGAACCATATTCTCCAATAAGATCTTCGGCTAATACAACATGAACATCATGAGGAGTTCCTGTTAAATCAAAGTGAGGACACCTATCAGAATATCTTCTGATTGCATCTTCATCTTCATCTTCTAAAATACATATTTTCATTTTAACTCTCCTATTAGTTACTACTAATCAGTATAGGGCTATTTATCTATTTTTTACCTTACATATACTATATTTATTCATTAGATTTATAGAAATATTTAAATATGCCTTATATGTATGTATAATATGTGGAAAGCAATATTTGAGGGGAGTCATAAATCATGCATAATTGCTCCTTTATGTAAAAAACATAATATAACAGATTTTGTTTATTTAGTAAATGCATGGGAAGACAAGGATGCCTTTTTTTATAGTGAAGCCCATATTTTACAAGGAGATGAACAAAACAAAAAAAAGTTTATCAGAGAGTTTAAAAAACAAAAATCAATAATAAAATTTGAAATAAAAGGCAATTTTATTCTTACTTTAGAGAAAAAACCAAGATGGATGGCTGCTTATATGCCTTTATGGGACAAAAGATTAATACAAGTTAAGCCAGTTATTCAAAGAACAGATGGAACTGAATTATGGGAAATGGCTTGTTGGGACAAAGAACCTTTAACTCAAATTTTAGAAAGACTTCCTGAAGAATTTAAAATAAAATTAAAATCAATAACACAAACAAAAATAGATGATATTTTTCTTCCACATATAATGCCAAACTTGAGTGAAAAGCAAAAAAAAGTAATTCAATTAGCTGTAAAAAGGGGATATTTTGATTTTCCAAGGAGAATTGATCTCAATGGATTAGCAAGAGAAATGAAAATTGCTAAACAAACAGTTCAACAACATTTAAGAATTGCAGAAAAAAAACTTGTCCCTTTTCTAACTGAAAATTTATTTTAAAAATAACCATTATTTAGGTCATTTTAACCTCTTATCAACAACCTTCAAACATTTCTTTTGATTATTCCATGTTAAAAGCTTATATGCTTTGTTAAAAACTAACCACTTATATGAGAAATGTTCAATTTTATCTAATTTAATCTTTTTAGATTTAATTTTAGCTGAATATAAAGAATAAGTTTGTCCAATTATTCCTTTTCTATCGGGATAAAGTTTATCATATTTATATTTTCCAGAGATTTTATATTTTTTAATATTATAAGACAATTGCCCTGTCTCTTCTTTTATTTCTCTTTTAACTGCTTTTAAAATGCTTTCTTTATTTTTTAAACCGCCTTTTGGAAATTCCCAGCCTTTCCAATGAAGCTTTCGTCTTAATAATAAGTATAAGATTTTATTATTTTCTTTTATATAAATTACTATGAAAACTGCTTTGCGGTACATGCCTCTTTTTTGGTTTTTCATTTTTCTATAAAATTAAACTCTGCTTTTTTTAGTTGAACTTTAACTTCGGTATTATTAGCAAATTCTGTGCCTAAGTACAATGATCTTATCCAATAATCTTTTATTTTTATTTTAAGATATTTCTCACAGAATTTTATTAGCCCCATATAGTCAAAATTAAAATTATTTGTTTTACTTTTTAGAATAAATGCAAAGGTATGTCCAAGATCATGGGGATGTTCTTTTTTTGTCTTAATCATATATTTTACCTTGAAATCTTTAAAGTTGCCAATTTCATTCCAAGGAACTTCAAAATTAGAATCTAACCACACCATTATTTCTACATCATTTGCTGAACATATCCCCTTTCTACTTTTATTTAACCAGAGATCATATATAAAATCAGCACAACCTTTAGAAACATTAAAATCCCATGAAGTAGAAGTTTTTAGTTGATAATATTTTTTAACCTTACCTAATTCTAATCCTTTTTCAGAACCCCATATATCTTTTCCCAGGATTATGGTAGAAACCCCTGTAATAAAGCCATTAATTTTTGGATTTGATGTTTTGGAATAAAAATAAAGATAGTTCTTTTTTTCTTCAATTTTTCCAAAGATGTTCTTTTTTATTCTGTCTTTATGCTCTTTCACACCAAAAGGATTTATCTTTGCAATAAGGATGGGATTTTCTATCTTATTATTATTATTTCTTAATCTTACAAATTTAGAATATCCTTGCCCAACATCAAAACATGAACCACTAACCTTTATCTTTTTCATCTTAACTTATTATTATATCTTTAACTTTATTGAATAGTTTTTCAAAAAAAACTTTAGCTAGTTCAAGACTACTTTCAGCTTCTTCTATTGTAGCTCTATAACCATAATAATTTATACTATGTCTTAATCTTCTTAATCCATCCAAAAGATTCAATGATCTTGGAGTTTCAATATCTAAACTAATAAGTTCATTAAGCATCGCAACGTGTTCAGAAGTTTGCAAGCCCTTATTAATTAATAATGCTTCTCCGAGCATTCTAAAACATTCATAAACATTCCTTACTATTGTATTTGCAGAGTTTTGAGCTGGTTTAATAGTAAAAGTATATTTCATGTCTTCTTTTGCAGAATCTATAATGCTTAAAGCTTTTTGTCTGTCTTTTACTTTTTCCCTCATTTTTTAACCTCCAAAAATCCATCCAATACAATTCCATTAACTATATTTGAGAATAAATTTAAATTAATCTTTTTATTTGAAAATAAATATAAATTTACAGTAACATTTCTTCTATATCCGAATTTTTCTATAATCCCAAACTCTTCAATTTTCAATTCTTTATTTCCAAGCAAATTTACAGCAATATCTACATCGCTTTTTTCATTATCGTCACCTTTTCTGTAGCTGCCGAATAAGATTATTGCCCGAACATCTTTGAATTGTTTATATATTCTTTCAATTATCCTGCTCTTATACACCATTTGGATATTATAAGCTATTTTTTTTGTTTTATTATGCTCGTGCCTTAGATTGCATTTTATTCTCCATGTTTTCCCTATAATCTCTTTTGTCAGAAAACCTTCTTTAACAAGTTTGTTAACTATTCTATTTGCATTGTTTTTTGAGATTTTTACATTCTTGCATAATTCATTTAACCCTATGTTCGCGTTAGGATATGAGAAAAACCAGTATAAAACTTTGTTATACTGTTCATTCACTTCTATTAATTCAACATTATCTATTCTTTCGATTTTGTTTGGTTTTGTGTTTTTCATATAATTGGTATCAATTGAGACTATATAAACTTTTCGGATACCATATGGTACTAGAATAAACCATTAATATGAAGGGATTTTTTCCCTAAACCTCTTTTCATGTTATTTTAAAGGCAAATAAGATTTAATAGCTTTTCTCAATTGGGGACGAGTCCATTTTTTCTGAAACTCCTTATGATTCAAATCTCTTAGATGGGTAAATTCTTCTGGGATTAATCTTCTTGAATCAGTTACATCTAAAATGATTAGTTTTTTATTATTTATCTTATTTTTAAATTTCCTTTTGAAAATTCTTTTCAATCTTTTTCTTATTATTATGATTATATCTGCCCAATCTATATCTTTGGGTTTAAGTGGATTAAATTGTCCTTCTCCTTCTGGCTCAATTCCTCCATATTTTGTTGAATATCCCTTTCTTCTTAAGTAACTTGCAAGATATTTGCTTCTATTCATCCCTTTTGAACATATGCATAAAACTTTCTTTTTTCTCTTTTTTAGTTTCATTTTATTAATAATCATTACAAGTTTTAAAATATATCGGAGAAAGTATGATAGAAAGATTTATATAGTAACTATAATTACTATATAACATGGATAAAACAACTATACAAATAAACTTTGAAACCCTTGAAAGATTAAAAGCACTAAAAAGCTTTGACAGGCAGTCTTATGATGAATTAATAAAAAATCTTATTGATAATATTGAAGATGAAACACTTAATGAAGATGAAATTAATGAGATCCAGGAAGGATTAGAAGATATTAAAAAAGGAAGAGTAAAACCTATTGAACAAGTTGCAAAAGAATTAGGAATTACTTTAAAATAAAATGTTTCAAATTGAATTAACTGAAACAGCACAAAAATTTCTTAAAAAAATAAACAAAAAAGATGCTGAAATTATCTTAAATAAAATTTATTCAATTAAAGAAAATCCTTATAGATTTCTTAAAAGATTACAAGGAGAAAAATTATGGAGATTAAGGATAGGAGATTATAGAGCAAAAGTAGATATTATTATCTCTATAAATAAAATTATTGTAGTAAGAATAGGGCACAGAAAGAATATTTATAAATGAGTTATTGTTTGTTGTTTTAACCACTTTCTAATAGTTACACATAGAAAGGTTTAAATATCAAGAAATCTGTATCTTTTTATGAAAGCAACACAAAAAAATTTAATCGGACTCTCTTGGATAGATATTGATAAAACATTCATCCATCAAACTACTGGAGAACCTGTAAGGAATCTTGTTCCTGTAGGAGAACCAAGAACAGTTAGCCGTAATAATCTTCGTCAAATGGCAAAAGACATTGGTAGAAATGCTCCAGAACAAGCAGAAGCATATTGTATTGGATGGGAGTCTAGCAGGAGCACAGCACCTATACAATACTTTTCTTTAGCTAAAAGATAATAAGAATTTATCTTATAAACTCTTCAACAAACTTTATAAACTTCTTGGAATTTTGATTATTATTAATAATCTAAAATAAGTCTAAAAATTTAAAATGAAATATATGATTTTGATTGGTGGAAAAGCAGGGCAAGGTATTAACAAGATATCTGAGATTATATCAAATGTTGTTGCAAAACAAGGATATTATGTTTTTAATTATAGAGATTATCCCTCATTAATTAGGGGTGGACATAATTTTAATGTATTAGCTATTTCAGACAAGCCTATTTTTTCAACAGAATCTAAAATAGACACTATAATTGCTTTAGATGATAAAACCCTTGATATTCATAGGGGCGAATTGAAAAAAGATAATCCATGGATTTTTGAAAGCAAAGAGTTTATTGATTTAGGAAAAGATATGAATATTGCTCTTGCTTCTGCTTATCTTAAAACAATTGGGATTCCTAAACAAGAAGTTTTAAATGAAGTTAAAAATCAGTTTTCACATAAAGAAGCTTTAATAGCTGTTGAAAAAGGTTATGAATCAAGAAAAGCACATGCACAATGTTCTTGTTTAAAAGGAAAAATTAAAATAATGAATGGTGGGCAGGGTGTTGCTTTAGGAGCTATTAATTCAGGAATTGATTTATATTTAGCATATCCAATGACGCCTGCAACAGGAGTAATGCATGAATTAGCAAGTCAACAAATAAAAAATAATTTAATGGTTTTTGAACCTGAAAATGAAATTGCTGTTGTTAATGCTGGTTTAGGTGCAAGTTTTACAGGTGCAAAAGTTATGGTTGGTACTTCAGGAGGAGGATTTGATTTAATGACAGAAGCTCTAAGTTTGCAAGGAATGACTGAAATTCCTCTTGTTGTTTATTTAGCTTCTCGTCCAGGACCTGGAACAGGAGTTCCAACTTATAGCTTGCAAGATGATTTAGATATTGCTTTAAGAGCAGGACATGGCGAGTTTCCAAGAATAGTAATTGCACCAGGAGATCCAATTGAATGCATTGAAAAAACAAATGAAGCAATGTATTTGGCAAATAAATTCAACACACTATCTATTATTTTATCAGACAAGCATTTAGCAGAATCTGAATATAGTTTTGATGAGCAAATCGATAAACCATTAAAAATAAATGTAAATAATTATGTTGGAGAGAAAATTGTAAAAGCAAATTCTTATGAGCATGATAAATTTGGAAATACAACTGAAAGCGCAGAAATAGCTAAACAAAATGCAGATAATAGATTAAAAAAATATGAAGAAATTAAAAAAGAAATTAAGAAATTTGAAATGATTAAAATTCATGGAAATAAAAATTCTAAAAACTTGATTATTGCATGGGGAAGCACAAAAGGAGCTATTTTAGATGCAATAAAAGATTTGGATTATAAGTTTCTCCAGGTTTTATATTTAAAACCTTTGTCAGATGAAATTAAAAAACATATTGAAAAAGCTAGTAAAGTTATTTTAATAGAAGCAAATGTTACAGGGCAATTAGGAAGACTTATTCGCGAGAAAACAGGAATTAAAATTGAAAACAGGATTTTAAAATATAATACTCGTCCTTTTTATTCAGATGAATTAAGAAAGGAGATTTTGAAGGTAAAATAAAATGGAAGAAAAATGTGAATATAATGAAACTCATCGGTGCTGGGTTCCTCCTAAACACTGCAGAGGTAGAGACGGATGCAAAATGATAGGAATATTTGAAAGACAAGATGGAAAATTAGAGGGAAAAACAGATGCAACAAGTGTTTGTTGTGTATTGCCTCCTCGATGTTATAGGCCAAAATATGAACAACAAAATGTTGGAGGAGTTCAAAGATGAAAGTATGTCCAAAATGCGGTTCAACAGATGTAAATCCTTTAGTAGCAGGTATGTTGGGTATTTTAAAATGTGATAAATGTGGGTTTCAAGGAAGTTTGTTTCCTGATATAAATGAAGAAGGAGAAGAGGATGAAGAAGAATAAAATAAAAGTTAAAAGAAAACTGAAAAAAGAATGGGTAAATATAATCTTTAATTTTATATTTAATACTCTAACTCTTTTATTAATATTGTATTTATATAAAAAAATTATTTTGCTGACTATATCATTGTTTTTCTTAACTTGTATTGGATTTATTAAATGGAAATCAAAAATAACTATTTTTATTTATATTGTAGGTGCATTATTTGGAACTTTTGCAGAGATATGTGCAATATATTATGGAGCTTGGATTTATCCAATCACAAATTTTGCAAATATTCCTATATGGTTATTTTTAGCATGGGGAAATGCTTCGGCATTTATATATCAAACTGCACTAGAAATAAAAAAACTTGGGATTAAAGATTAAAATGACAAAAGCTAATTTATCAACAAAATATGAAATGACATGGTGCCCTGGATGCACTAACTATTTTATACTTGAAAGTGTGAAAAGAGCTTTAAGTGAATTAATTGAAAAGGGACATAAACAAGAAAACTTTGTTATGACAACGGGAATAGGATGTCATGCAAAAATATTTGATTATTTGAATATATCTGGAATTTATTGTCTGCATGGAAGAACATTGGCAACTGGTTTAGGAATAAAACTTGGAAATCCAAATCTAAAAGTTATTGCTTTTGCAGGTGATGGAGATTGTTATGCAGAAGGAATTTCTCATTTTGTACATAACTGCAGATATAATTCAGATATGACTTTAGTTGTTCATGATAATCAGGCTTTTTCATTAACAACAGGGCAGCCAACACCTACTTCTCAGGAAGGATATAAAACAAAAGCAGAGCCATTAGGAGAATTTAACAAGCCTTTAAATCCAATTAAACTAGCTTTGGCATCAGGAGCAACATTTGTAGCAAGATGCAATGCAAGAGATATTGAACATACAAAAGAAGTTTTGAAAAAAGCAATTGAACACAAAGGTTTTTCATTTGTAGAAGTTATTCAAGATTGCTTGATTTTTAATCTTGAAGCAAATAATAAAGATAAATTAATGTATAAAATAGATAATAAAGATTTGAAAAAAGCTTTTGATTTAGCAGATGAATGGGATTATAATGACAAGAAAGGAAAAATTCCTATTGGAATTTTTTATTCTAAGCAAGAAAAAACATTAGAAGAAAAATGGCCTCAATTGAAAAAGTTATTAGATAAAAAGATTGGCTGGAAGGATTTGGGGAAGTAAAAATAAAAAGCTAATTTTATAATCCTGCTTCTTTTAACAATTTGTCAAAATAACGATATAGGGGATGTTTCCTGCCAATTTCAGCAAATCCTTCTATCTTTTTATCACAAATATCAAAATCAGAGACGGTTATGGTTCTTGAGTTGGGATCGGCCCTTCCTATTCTTAACAAAGGTTCCAAAGCACTATTTCGAGTAGCTTTTCTTGATCTAATAAGCAAGGTTGGGGGAGTATGCTCATTATAAACTAAAATATCTCCTTCCCAAACCCTAAGTTCTCCATAATCTTCTGGTTCTAGTCCTTCTAAACTTGCCTCCATACTTATAATTCTACTTGTTTCTCTTTTGGATTTATCTAAAACAGCATAATTTACAACACGCCAAAGATTTTTTCCAGTGGAATCTGCTTCTTCTTGTAATTTAGTTTCAAAAATTCCGTGGCCTACTTCTGCCAACGCAGGCCTAGTATAATATGCATTGAATGGTATATCACTATCCGGAGTATCATATTTTCTAAGTGAATTTCTTAATTCAAAATATACTAATTCTAATAAGTTTTTATGTGTCTGGTAAAGTTCCGGATTTGAAAAATCAATTGATAGATTATGAACAATCCCTGTAAGCTCTAATGTATCATTTTCTTTATTTCTTCCATTAAATTTATCTTTAGGGAGGAATAATGGAACTGACTGAATCCTAATTACATCTCCATCTCTTACATCTTCTATAAATCTTTCATTAAAGGGTTTTGTTCTTTCCATTTTTCTCCTTAATTATTCTCTATTCCTAGAATGAAATCCATCATAATCTTCTGTTTCAAATACCACACTACCGAAGTTATTCTTCTTATATCTTTTTATCGCTTCATCAAGGCATACTTGAGTATCAGCCCCTACGTCAATTCCCCATTCTAAAATAGTTCTATCTCCCCTATAATCCATAGCTAATCTACTTAAGCCTCTTTGAAATCTCCTACAAGGGTCTGGTCCAGGTACTCCAGGAGTAAAAAAAAAGGTGAAAAGCTTATATAATTCAGCTAAACCCTCTTGAGTAACTAAACGAGAGGCCATTCCTTTCTGTACATATCTTTCTCCATTAGGACTGTTCCATAAATAATTTATTGCATTTTCAACAAAAAACGCTCCAGCTACACTTAATTTTAAGCTTCTAACTGTATCTGCGATTTTCAAGATTTTTTCTCTTCGTCTATTATTTCTTCCAAATATTTTCATTTTATTTTTCTCCTTAAATTTTATTTATTTTGTTTTTGATTTATGATTTAATTTGTTATTTAATAGTGGTAATAGTATGGGGGATATAAGTTTTATACCTTACATGTCAGGTTTTATTAATAATAGAATTATCTTATTATTTTATGTTCTTAATAATAAAGGCATTAACTTGGCTTCTGCCTTTTTCAAGTTTTCCTGAAACGTTTGCTTGCTAACTTTAACAATTTTTGCAAGCTTATCTAGGTTTGTTTTCTTTGGAAACTGATAATAACCATTTTTATAAGCAAGCTCTATTGCTTGTTTTTGCTTTTTAGGAAGTTGTGGAAACAAGCTTAGAATATAAACATCCTCAATTTCTTTTTCTTCAAATTTAAGTATTTCAAAATATTCAGTAGTCTTGGCTTTTTCCATTATATCTATTAATCTTTCTAGAACTTTTCTTTCCCAACAAGCAAATTCCCATACTTCAAACCCGTCTGAAGAATTATAGCCAGGGGAAACATAAATTAATTTTGGATTATACATAACTTTATATGTTTCTTTTGATAATTCCTCTTTTGTCAGAGTAAAAATAACTTTTGAAATCTCTAATTTTACAACATTTTTATTTTTTTTAAGTTCTTTTAAATATTTTTTAATGTTTTTATCGTCTCCTTTAACTGTGTGAATTGCATTAGTATAAATGTGATTTTTTTCTATATAATGCCCTAATGGAAAGAATTCAACTGATAGATTATATTTTTTTACTAATGGAGCTAAAATGCAATCTTTATGCCTTAGTTTAAATTTCAAATACCACATACCTTATATATCAGGTTTGTATTTTTAAAGTTTTCTTTTTAGACAATATTTATAAACTTCTTAAAAGTTTACATCGAAAAACTTAAATAATGCCTTTCTTTAAATTAATTAAGGTATCAGGGAATGCCTTAAGTCTTCGGACATCCCGCAAGCGTGTTCCCGGCTATTACTTAGGTAATACCGGATTTTTATTTAAAATGACAAAGAGGATTTCTATTTACATCGATGGTGCTAATTTTGTTTATGGTTTAAAAACTTTAAATCCAAAATATTCAGATTATCATTTTGATTTTAGGAGATTTATTAAGAAAATTATTGGCAATGATGATTTGATTGATATTTTTTATTATAATGCCTCTCTAAAACAAGACATTAATCCAAGAAGATTTAAAGAACAACAAAAGCTTTTAGCAAGATTAAGAAAGATAACAAGATGCAAAATAATTTTATGTAAAAGGCAAAAGAGGTTTGATAAAGATGATGAAGAATATTATACAATTAAAGGCGACGATATTAATTTAGCTTTAGATATGTTAAATGATGCTTGGGAAAATAAATATGATATTGCGGTTTTGATTTCTGGGGATGGAGATTTTGTTCCATTAATAAAATATGTTAAAAACAAAAATAAAGAAGTTGAAGTAATATCATTTGAAGAACTTGCATCTAAAAGTTTGATTAATGAATCAAGCAAGTTTATGTTTATTAGCAAGAAAATTGCAAATAAGCTTTTCTGGAGGGGAAAATAACAAAGGAAGTTTTAAATAAGTGCTTTTATTAATTATAAAAAGATGGTGAAAATAGAGGAAGTTGCTATAGTCAAATGCAATAGTTATAATCAGAAACAAGTTGATAAAGCTATTCAAAAAGCTCTTGATTTAATTGATTTTAAGTTTAAAAAAAATCTAAAAGTTTTAATTAAACCAAATGCTGTTGGAAAGTTTCCAAAAAAACAAATAGCAACAACAACACATCCGAGCCTGATTGAGGCTGTTTGCAAGATATTAAAAAAACATAATTGCAAGATTTTTATAGGAGATTCTCCTTTTACAAATCCAGAAGATTCTTTTAAAGCCTCAGGGATTGATAGAGTTGCTAAGAAATATGGAAAATTGATAATTTTTGAACAAGACAAGCTTGTTAATATAAATGATAAAAATGCAAAAATATTGAAAAAGTTCAAGCTTCCTAGTATTTTAAAAAAAGTTGATTTGATTATTAATATTCCTAAATTAAAAACACATGTCTTGACAAAATATACAGGAGCTATAAAGAATTTATATGGGTGCATTCCAGGAGGAGAAAAACAAAGATTTCATAATCATGCTTTAGGAGATGAAAAATTCTCAAAGATTTTAGTTGATGTTTATCAAAATATAAAGCCAGAATTAAATATAATGGATGGGATAATTGGGATGGAAGGAGATGGCCCAAGTTCAGGTGAGGCTATAAATTCTAAATTAATTTTAGCTTCAAAAAATGCAGTAGCATTAGATATTGCCTGTTCAGAAATAATTGGATATGATGTAAAAAGAGTTTATGCAATAAAAGAAGCTGTAAAAAGAAAATTATATGCTACTTTTAAGTTTAAACTTGTTGGGTTAAATAAACTTCCTTTAATTAATTTTAGAAAACCAACATCACATGAAAAAGAAGGTGCTGTTAAAAGGATGAAAGGATTGATTAAAGAAAAACCTATAATCTGTGATGAGTCTAAATGTGTTAAATGTGGTTTATGTGCAAGCAAATGTCCTACACATTCAATAACATTAAAACCATGTCCTGTTATTAATAAAAAAACATGCATAAGATGTTTTTGCTGCATAGAAATATGTCCTCAAGATGCTTTAATGTTAAAGAAGGGTTAATCTTTTTCTAAACTGCCTGTCCTCACATGCTTTAAACCAAAATGCTCTATTAAATTAATTGTTTCTTGTCTTTGTTCTGAATTTCCCAAACCTTTCCAGTCTAATAAAACCAAATCAAAATCTTCGCTTGTTTTTTTCTCAGCTTCTAATAACATTGATTCTGTTAAAGGAAGATTATATTCAGTAATAATATGAGATATTGCATATTTGGAATTTAATTGAATTTTATTAAAATTAGGGCAGTAATGTGGGCCTCCTATTCCAATACATGGAATCCATTCATCAAGTTTTTTTCCATCATAGTTTTGCAAGCTTAGAATTGTATCTGCTATTATTTTTCCTGCTTCTTGATTTTCCCATTGTTCTTTATCTGAACCAATTTCAATAAAACAACATGGTTTTTCAATTAAAGGGCCATGGTGAGTGCATTCTAAAGTTAATTGAAAATCTGATTTTAAATTTGATTTTTCAAAGTTTTCATTAAGTTTTTGAAATAAGTATTTTAAAACAAATGCAGAAGTGCTTGAAATTTTTCCTGGTTTGCCTCCAAAATCTGCATTTCTAAAATTTCCAGGAGCATGTATTGACAATGAATTTAATTTTTTTTCAGACTGGTGCTTGCTTGCAAATACTAAAAAATCAATTTCTTTAAGTTTAGGATTTTTATTAATATCTGCAAAAACAATTTCTTTATTTGTTTCTATAATTGGAATTTCAGGAATAAATGCTGATTTTTGTATTTGATTGATTATATTTATTCCTGCTGGATCTTTGCTTGAATATATAATGGCGAATCTCATTTTTATCTTTTTTATTATCTTAATGCTTTATATAATTATAAGAGGGAGTAAGGGATTTTAAGTTTTCGGGTTATAAGTATTATTAATAATGTGCAAAAATAATGAGATTTAAGTTTTTGGGTTTTAAGTAGACAAAGCTTTTTATATTAACAAAAATTATTTCCCATTTTTAGGATTTAATTTTCTTTTTT
>CAYGVK010000001.1:314-30149 GCA_964353375.1 Candidatus Woesearchaeota archaeon | reverse complement strand
CAGTTTAAACAAATAGAACAAAAAGGTAACCTTTTCTAACGAGCTACTTCTTTAAGATGGTTCAGTTACAACGGGCTGTTTAGCCCACTCCTTTTTCTTTTTAATGTTTCCATCTCACAGCTATAAGTATTATACCTAAAACAAAAACTATTGCACCAAAGCCACCACCATTGCTACTAAGTCCTAAAAGATTTAGAAGTCCGATTATAATCTCTATTATTACTCCAATTACACACAACCATATTCCATTCTTTCTTGTTAACCATTCTTTTGACTTTTTCATTTTAGAACTCGTCGCTATTACAATAACTAAACTAAGAACTGCAATCATTGCACTAAGAATATCAATATCTATATTCCACCATGTTGAGGTAAAGTAATTAAGTAAAAACATTGCAATTCCTATAACAAATAGACATATACCGGTTCTTTTTGAAAAATATTCCATTTTACTTTTATCTCCTTATGAAAATATGGACCCACGAGGAGTTGAACCTCGGAATACTCGGTGTAAACGAGTCAGTTTACCGCTAGCTTATGAGTCCATAAATTAATTTGATTAATCTTAAAAATATAATAAATTAAGGACTTTTAAAGTTTACCTTATTAAATAATAATAAAAATTAAATAAATTTACTTTTTCTTTGCAAACCAGTTTGAGATTGCTGCAAACACCCATCCGCAGATATATCCTCCAACAAATGCAAATATGATTAATAAAACTGCATAACTTATATTAAATGAAGTTACAGAATATACATTGTTTAGGAAATGCATTGGAAATATCAAGTCAAGGAATTTTTGCACACTGCTTGGAGTAATCGCAATTATTAATGCCCAAACAGCATGTATTATTGCAAAAAATATTCCAACTGTTAACCCTATATGGTTTTTATTTAGCTTTGCCATTTTTCACCTCCTTTTTATAATATTTGTTATTTAGTAAAGAATTTTTGGTTTTTAAGTTTATTCTTTTTGTCTTTAATTATATCTTTTATAATATATTTTATAATATATATGATGTAATATATATTTATTATAATATTATTTATGATAATTCTTTTAATTATCGTTAAAGAAAATATGTTTTTATACTGTTAGTTTAGTTTATCAGTTTTAAGTAGTAATGTTTAAATAGGTTATATTTTTTGATTAATTATGACAAATAATATTGAGTATAAACCATTAGAAGATATAAAGTATAATCCACAATTGCCTGGAGCAAGTGTTTCTAGCCCTGAGAATGAAAAACAGAAAAAAGAAATGGAAAAAACAAGGGCGCAATTAGAATCTTTTAAAAAATTTCTTTTAAAAAAATATGATTTTATTGAATCAATTGGAATCATCCCCCCTCAGGCAGCAGTTAGATTTGATGAGGAAAATGAATTAACAAAAGAAGAAAAAGAAAAGAAGCCAATTCATATTGTTATTGTAATGCCTGATGACAAAGAAAAAGAATACAACAAGATTAAACAGGAAATTTTATCTAAAATTAAAGAAGATAAATTGAATGTTTGGTTAAATCTTTTTTTAATTATGGATTTATGGGAGATTTGCATGGACAGCAAGTTTGATGTTATTGAAGCAATTGGAATGAGTTTTCCAATGCATGACAAAGGAACATTAGCAAGCTTGAGGGTTTCACAAGTTCACAAATCATTAGTATTAAGAAAGTTTGAAAAATATGTTTATAGTTATGTTATATGGGGGAGTGTTGTAAGAGGAGATTTAACTAAAACAAGTGATGTTGATATAGCAATCATAATTGATGATACAGATGTCAAGAGAATGCCAAGGTTGGAATTAAAAGACAAGTTAAGAAACATAATTTACAGTTATATTTTAGAAGCAGAACAATTAGCAGGAGTAAAAAATAAGCTTAATGTTCAGGTTTATTTATTGACAGAATTTTGGGAAGGTGTTAAAGATGCTAATCCTGTATTTTTTAATTTTATAAGAGACGGTATTCCTTTGTATGACAGAGGAGGGTTTTTGCCTTGGAAATTATTATTAAGGATGGGCAAGATTAAACCTTCTCCAGAAGCAATTGATATGTTTATGTCAATGGGAGACAAAACAAGGCAGATTGTTGAAAGAAAATTACTTGATATTGTAATGGGTGATATTTATTGGGGAGTTATTACTCCAACACAAGCTCTTTTAATGTTATATGGATTGCCTCCTCCAAATGTAAAAGAAACTCCTGGACAAATGAAAAAAATATTTATGGAAAAAGAAAAAATGCTTGAGAAAAAATATATTGATATTTTAGAAACTATCTTGATTAAATATTATAAAGGTTATGAGCATATGGAAATCAAGACAGTTACAGGAAAAGAAGTTGATAAATTATTGAAAGATGCTGAAGATTATTTGAAAAGATTAAAAGAATTAAGAGAGCAGATTGAAAAAAGGATTCAGGAAAAAGATTTGGTTGAGATTCATGCAAATGTTGTTAAGCTTTTAAAATCAATTTTTGGAAATAAAACTGAGAAAGAATTGATTAATGAATTTGAAAAAGAACTTGTTAATAAGGGAAAAACAAATCCAAAATATCTTCATACTTTAAATGAATTAATGAATATAAGCAAAAAGCTTAAACAGAAAAAGCCATTAGATAAATATGAGTTTGAAAAAATAAGATCAGCCACAGCTTATCTAATAAATGACTTAATTGAATATGCACAGAGAAAAGATTTGGGATTAGTAGAAAAAACAAAACTTATAATTAATGCTAAAGGAAAAACAGCTGAATTATTTTTAACAAAACCAATGTTTTTAATTCAAAAAGACAAAATTAAGAAAATAACAAATAAAATAGAAGATTCAAATATAACTGAGTTTAATAATGTTCTAGCTGATTTTAAAGGCAAGCCTGATAAATTAGATAATAAAATTCTTAATTTGCTAAAGAAAGAGCTTGGTGAATTTGAAATTGGGTTTTGATTAAAGAATTTTATTCTTATTCTAAAACATAATATCTTTTTAATGTTTTATCAATCATATGAGAGATTCTTAATATATAATGTCCTGTTGCAACTCCATCTATATATATTGGTGTGCAGCCATGTTTAAATTCTCTTTTTTCATCTCTTTCAAGTCCTTTTATTATTTCTCCATTACTCGAGATTTTAGTTCTTCTAAAAAATCTTGTTAATAACCCTGATGGAATTTCTACTGTTATTTCTAATGGGGTTGTTTGGACTGCCATTATTTTTTTATTAATAAAAGAGTTATAAGGATTTCTATTGTTCAATAATAGTTTTAAAAACCTTTAAAAACTCTTAAAAACCTAAATTATTAATAATCTATTAATAACTCTATATTATTAACTTATAGAATTAGAGAGCAAGAAGATACACGTTTTCGAGTGGCGATGTATAAAAGTTAATAAAGAAATTAATAAAGATAAATAAAAATGAAAGCAAAAGTTATACAATTTAGAAGAAGTTTGAAAAGGATTCATGAAAGACATTATATTATAGATGTAGGTGCAAAAACAAAAGAAGAGGCTGAAAAATTTGTTGGAAAAAAATTAATATGGACAAGCCCTGCTGGTAAAAAAATAAATGGGAAAATATCAAGTACTCATGGAAACAAAGGCATGGTTAGAAGTATTTTTGAAAAAGGTTTGCCTGGACAAGCTATGAATACAGAGGTAGAGGTTGAGTGAACTATAAAAATAAATAATTAAATATATCAATAATATATTATAACAAATAACTAGTAAGCAAGAGAAGAGTCGAGTAATAAGCAAGGAAAATTATATATTAATGATTAATAAAATAAAGAATAAAAATGGCAAAAGCAAGAAAAGCATCAGCATATTCAAAAAGAAAACCTGTTATAAATACTAGGAAGTCTAAAGTTAAAAAATATAGTTATGTAAAATCTGTTCCGCAGCAAAAAGTTAAAAAATTTAATGTTGGAAATGTTCAGAAATTTGAAAAGGGGCAATTTGAAATAAAAGGAATAATTTATTGCGATGAAAATATACAGATAAGAGACATGGCATTAGAGGCAGCAAGGCAATCTTTGAATAAAGATTTACAAAAATTATTTCAGAAAAACTTTTTTTTAAAAGTTCATCCTTATCCGCACAATATATTAAGAAATAACAGGGTTTTTTCAGGAGCAAGCAAGGGTGAAAGAGTTCAGACAGGTATGAGGCAGAGTTTTGGAACTCCAGAAGGAAGAGCAGCTGTAGTAAAAAGAGGAAAGCCTATTTTTTCAGTTTATTTTAATGATAAAAATGCAATTCATAAACTAAGATTAGGTTTTAAAAAGGCAACACCTAAACTTCCTGGTAAAACAAAAGTTAATTTTGAGTTCTTGAAACATAGTATATAAATGTTTATAATATATAATTTTTTGATAGATTAATGATAGATAAACAGTTTCTTTGGTATAGAGAATCTGAAGCTAATCCTGAAAGACATACATATAATATTTTAATTGTTAATGTTACTAGGGAAATAGAGATAATTATGCAAAGATTGAGAATGCAGTTAAAGCCTGTAATTGATGAAAGAAGAATCGCTTGTGGAATGATTCGTAATTCTGCTGGCTTGCATTATGAATTGTGGGAGCTAGTTTCTCCTGTTCTTGAACCAGATTTTTCTAAGATATATCAAGGAAAAGTTAAAGGTGAGGATAGAAGACTTAAACCTAGACAAGATCCAAATGATTGGAATGATCTTATTAACAAAGTATCTTCTGGCAAGCTTTAAGAAAGGTTAGTTTTTTATATTCACTATTTCTAAACTAATTATGACATCAAAAAAATTTTACATCACAACTGCAATTGATTATGTAAATGCTAGCCCCCACATAGGGCATGCATTTGAAAAAGTTATAGCTGATGCTATAGCAAGATGGCATGTTCTGAAAGGAGAAAAAGTTTGGTTTTTAACAGGAACAGATGAAAATGCCCAGAAAAATGTTAGGGCTGCTGAAATAGTAGGAATTCCAATTAAGCAATTTGTAGATAAAAACTCTAAAATATTTATTGAATTATGCAAGAAACTTAATATAAGCAATAATGATTTTATAAGAACAACTGAAAAAAGACATGTTATTTTAGCTCAAAAGATTTTTAAAAAAGTTTATGATAAAGGAGAGATTTACAAAGGAAAATATGAAGGTTATTATTGCAATGGTTGTGAGGCTTTTATTACTGAAAAAGAATTAGTTAATGGAAAATGTCCTGAACATAATGAAAAACCAGAATGGTGTTCTGAACAAGCTTATTTTTTTAGACTAAGCAAGTATAAAAATAAATTAATTAAGTTTGTTGAAAATTATATTGTTCCTGAAACAAGAAAAAATGAAATATTATCTAGATTAAAAAATGAAGAATTAAAAGATTTATGTGTTTCTCGTAGTAATTTAGAATGGGGAATTGATTCTCCTATTGATAAAAAATTCAAAATCTATGTTTGGCTGGATGCTCTTGTAAATTATATAACAGGAAGCAATGGAAATTGGCCTGCTGATGTTCATGTAATAGGCAAGGGAATTAATTGGTTTCATTCTGTAATTTGGCCTGCAATCCTTTTATCAGCAGATTATGAACTTCCAAAAAAACTTTTAGTTCATGGTTATTTAAATTTAAAAGGAGAAAAAATATCAAAAACAAAGGGTAATGTAATTAATCCTTTGGATTTATTGAAAAAATATTCAAGCGATAGTTTGAGATATTCTTTATTAAAATGCTCTGTTTTTGATGATTCTGATTATAGTGAGGAAATTTTAATTAAAAGGAATAATGAATTAGCTGATAAATTAGGAAATCTTGTATCAAGAGTTACAGCTTTAGCTGAAAAGTACGGTATTGAAAAATGCGAAAATAATCTTTTGAAAAAGCTTAATTTAAGAGAAATCAGCAAGCTTTTTGATGAGTTTAAGCTTAATATTGTTTTAGATAAGATTTTTGAGTTTATTGATAAATGTAATTTATATGTCCAGGAAAATAAATTATGGGAAAGTCATGATAAAAAGAAATTATATGAATTAATTGACAGCATTAAAGCAATTGCAATTTTATTATTTCCTTTTATTCCTGAAACATCTGAAAAGATTGCAAAATTGCTTGGTTTTAAAATGAGTTTTGATGAGATTAACAAGCCAATTAAAATAAAAAAGATTAAAAAGAGTGAAATTTTATTTAAGAAGATTTGAGATAAAATGATAGGAAAACCAATATCAATGCCTATACCAGAAGGAAAAGGAACTAGTTATTCACTTGCAAGACCAAATTCTAATTATGGTATTAAAGATATGATTAGTTATCATGCCCCTGGTTTTTCACCGCAATATCAAGCATCATGTTCTGGTATTGTTGAATATGAATGTCATTAATAAAAATGCGCCAGCCGGGAATTGAACCCGGCTCTAAACCTTGGGAAGGTTTTATTCTACCGATAAACTACTAGCGCATGTTTAAATTATAAATATCTTAGATATTTAATCTTATTTACTTTATGTCTCGCTGATACTTTTTCTTTCTATTGCTTTATTTTATTATTAATAATATTATAAATAACTGCGAAATAATCGAGCAAGAGGAGATTATGGAGCAGGGTATCTTAAACAAGCGAGCGAGCGCGATGCGCAGGAGCGCGAAGCGAGCTTGTTATTAAGGTTTCATTAAATCTCTCATTCTATCACAACAACATTTAAATAATAATCTCGATTTTTCTTGGAATAAATGAAAATAAATAAAAAATAAGTTGAAATTTAAAAAAGGTGAAAGATGTTAGGTGGATTAATAAAAGATGCTTTGGATAATCATAATAAATTTACTGCTGATGATTTGCTTAATTCTAATTTTGATGATATTGAAACCAGTAATCCTAAAAATAATCAAGATACACAAAAAGGTAGCTTAAGCAACAAAACTTCGAGAGATTTAATAGATACTGATAATTATAAGAGAGATAAAGACAAAAACATTAAAGACAAAAACAAAAATGATGTTTTTGGAAATGGTAAATATATAAAATGGTTTTATGAAATTAAAAAAGGAGATATTAGAGAAGTTGGAGGAAAAGCAGAGAATTTAGGAATTATGTTTAAATTAAAATTACCTGTTCCTCCTGGATTTGTTATAACAACAAAAGCTTTTGATGATTTTCTTTCTTTTGGTAATTTAAATGAAAAAATCCAAATAATAATAGAATCAATTGATTTAGAAAATATAGATGAACTTAATTCAAAAACACAAGAGATTAGAGAACTTATTATTAATCAAAAAATGCCTGAAAAAATGAGGCAGGAAATTTTAGAAGCCTATAATATGTTGAGTACTGAAAAAATTGATAGAAATATTTCAGAAGATGCACTTACTATTTTAAAAAATACATATGAGCCTATTTTTGTTTCTGTTAGAAGTTCAGCTACAACAGAGGATTTAGCAGATGCAAGTTTTGCAGGACAGCAAGAAAGTTTTCTTAATGTTAAAGGAGATAGAAGTTTGATTGAAAATGTAAAAAAATGTTTTGCTTCTCTTTATACTGCAAGAGCTCTTTATTATAGAAGTAAGAAAGGATTTGATAAAACAAGCAGTTTGGCGGCTATTGTTCAAAAGATGATTAATTCAGATAAGTCAGGAGTAATATTTTCAAGAGACCCTGTAACTTTAAATGATGAGATTGTTATTGAGGCTGTTTTTGGTTTAGGAGAGGGAGTTGTTTCAGGAAGAATAAATCCAGATGGTTATGTGATTTCAAGAGATTTAAAAATTAAAGATATTAAAATAAGAAATAAAAAAATAGCAATTATAAGAACAGGAAGCGGGGAAACAGAACAGGTTACATTAAATCATGAAAAAGCAAATTCAAGAGTTTTGTCAAATGCACATTTGCTTGAATTAGGGGATTATGCTAAAAAAATAGAAGATTATTTTAAAAAACCCCAGGATATCGAGTTTGCAGTTGAAAATGATGACATTTATATTTTGCAGTCGAGACCAATCACAACTTTAGATAAAAAAACAGAAAGAGTAAGTATCCAAGGAGCTGTGATTTTGCAGGGTTTAGGAGCAAGTCCTGGAATAGGTGTTGGAATTGTTAAAATTGTTAATACAATGGCTGATTTAGATAAAATAAAAAAAGGAGATGTTTTAGTTACAAAAATGACAAATCCTGATATGGTTGTCAGTATGCAAAAAGCTAATGCTATTGTTACAGATGAGGGCGGATTAACTTCACATGCTTCAATAGTAAGCAGAGAAATGGGAATTCCTGCTGTTGTTGGAACAGATAAAGCAACTAAAATCTTAAAAGATGGAATGAAAATCACAGTTGATGGTAAAGCAGGAAAAATATATGAAGGAGAAGTTGCAAAGACAAGTTTTGCTGAAATAAAGCCAATTGTTAAATCACAATCAAGAATAAAATTAAAATTAATTTTAGATATACCTGATTTTGCTGAAAGGGCTGCTCAAACTGGAATTGATTCAATAGGATTATTAAGATTAGAAGGAATAATTGCAAGTTCAGGAAAACACCCTTTAATGTTTGAAAAATCCGGAAAATTAGATGAATATACTAAAATATTAGAACATGGAATTGGAAAAATCTCTGAATTCTTTAATTCAATATGGATAAGAACTTCTGATATAAGAAGTGATGAATATTCAACTTTAGAAGGAGCACCTAAAGAAAGAGAACTTAATCCAATGTTAGGAAATCATGGAATAAGATTTAGCTTAAAACATTTAAAATTATTTGAAGCAGAACTTCAAGCCATAAAAAATATAGCTTTAAAATATACTAATAAAAAATTTGGAGTAATGTTTCCTCAGGTAATTTCAATTGAAGAAATTAAAAAAGCAAAACAAGTCTTTAATAAATTTAAAACTTCTAATATGGAAATAGGTGCTATGATTGAAACTCCTTCTGCATGCATGGTTATAGATGAAATATGCAATGAAGTTAAATTTATAAGTTTTGGAACAAATGATTTAACACAGTTTACATTAGCAATTGACAGAAATAATGAAGAGGTTCAGTATTTATACAATGAAATGCATCCAGGTGTTTTATCTTTGATTAAAAGAGTTTTAGGTTCATGCAGAAGAAATAAAGTTGAGTCAAGTATATGCGGGCAGGCAGGAAGTAACAGAGATATGGTTAAATTTTTAATAAGAAAAGGAATAAATTCAATTTCTGTTAATGCAGATGCTGCTTATGATGTTTCATTATTAATAAAAGATATGTATGAAGACAGATTTGGAAGATCTGAGATTGATAATTTTAAACAAAGACCATATGAAGAAAATAAAAGAAAATATAGTGATGAAAATGAAGATATTGATGAGGATAGAGAAGAGGAAAAAGAGCAAGAAAGTGAAGAAAAAAATAATGAATATAAGGAAGAACAACAAGAAACAAAAGAAAACGAATATATGTCAGAAGATAAACTAAATATTGGCGTTTATAATACAGATGAACCTTTAAAAGACAGATATGAAGATTATAAATATAAGTTTGATGATGAAGATAAAGATGAGTTTAGTGAGGTATTTTAGATAAACCTCTATCTTTAGTTTTTGTTACTACTACTAAATAACATTATATAGAAAGGTTTATAAAGGGGGAGATATTGAAAATATTAAGATGGCAAAAAGGAATCTTGAACAATTAGCAAATACTAGTGAATTGTTAAAAAATCAATGGGCTATGTTTGCTGCTAGAAATTTAGGAAGACAAAAAAATCTAGTTTTACCAGCAATGAGAGAACATTATCTTCAATTTGGTTTAGATGATGATCCTATATTAAATTCTGCTTTTGCAGAAGCTCAAGGTGGACTTCAAGCAGGACATATAACTAATGAAGGAGTAATGAAAGCTATCTCAGTTTATTCTAATAAATATAATGAGGCATTTGGTGAGTCAACAGTTGCAGATATAGTTGCAAGCTCAGGATATGAATTACCTGCTCATGTGTCAAGTGCAATAAATGAATTTGGAAATATAAAATATAAAGATTTAGTGAAATATATTGATGATAATACAAAGCCAGAAGAAGGAAGAAACAAAGCAAAAAAAGTATCAGATGCTGTTAACATACTTGAAAATTATAAATTTGATTCAAGAATGCAAGCAGATTTAGTATCAAAATATACAGCTGCAGGATTAGAAGGTTTATTTCCAAAACCAGCTGAACAACATCCTCAATAGTTTTAATTTAAATTTTTTTATTTAAATCAATTTTTTGATTAATTTTAAAGCTATATTAAGAAATTCTTCTGCTCTGTCTTGCCATTCATCAATTATTGTTCCCCTTATATCTTTGATTTCTCCATGCATAACTTTTCTATGCAAGTCATAAATATCTCTGTACCATACAACATATTTCATTTTTAACAAGTTAGTATCAACAAAATTTTCTTTTAAAAGAATAGCTATATGTTCTGGACTTGGAGGCAATACTTTTCTTGCCATTAACAAAGACTGGGCAGTATCTACAAAAGCCCAATATGAACCCTCAATAGCACTTATTTCAGATTGTTTGCTTGTCATTATATGAAATGGAACTCTGTTTAAAGCATTGTAAATTGATTCAGGTGTCGGTCTTATAAGTCCTTGCTCTAATAAAATTTTTAATGGATTGAAAAATCCTCCAAAATCAATTAATGTTTCTCCGTATCTTATAATATTAATAACAGTAGGGTCTCCTTTTGTTAAATCTTTCCACCAAGTAGAGAGTTTTACTGTGTTAATATGCAGATCTTTTTTATATGGATTTTCTTTTATTATATTTGCAAGCTCTTCTCTATACCAGAAAATTATTTTTTCATCAAATTTAATTGAGGCATCATCTATTATTATAATAATATCGATATCAGAGCCAGGAACAGCTACATGTTTTGCAGATGAGCCAAATAAAATTATTGATTTAACAAGCTTGTCAAATTTTCTATAAACTTTTATTGCAAAATCCATTGCAATGTCTCTTTCTGTTTTAAACTGCAATGTTGATAAATTTTTTCTAGAGATTTTATTTGTTGCAGATTTCTTTTTGTGTGTTTTTTTTAATTTCATCTTATCCTCTTTTTTATTATAAGTTTGTTTTTGTTTTTAAATCTTTATCTTTTATTCTTTATTAATATTATATATTGCTACTCGGCTCTGCTTTTAAAAATTATCTTTTATTGTTAATATTAAGCATTGTTATGTGATACTGCTTAACTTTTTCTCTCTCGATTATATTTTAGATTTTTAATTATTTATTATATTAATTATTTTTATTTTGGGCAATTGATTATTGATTAGGTGCTCCTGAAAACCTACTTTGTGCTCCTGGCATTTCTCCTCCTAAATCAACAGGAAGAGTTGTAAACCCAGAGCCATATAATGAATGATGTATTTGAGGATTAATTGGGCCAAACCCCATATAAGTTGGAGCTATTCCCCACATTGCCTGATTCCAATAAGGACCTCCTTGATAAATTTGCCCTCCTGATGTTTCTAATGTATATGGAAAAGGAGATGTTTGAAAATGCTGGAAAAATCCTCCTCCTTCCATTATTTTTCTTCCTTTGAATTTCTTTTTTTCTAATTCTTGCATGACTTCTGACATAGGAACATTGCCCATTCCAGGAGGTAAGTCAGTATGTGTTGAACCAAAATTATCATTAAAATGAACATGTTTCACATAAGGAGCAATTATTTTAGTTTCTTCAACAATTTTTTCTTTTCCAAAACCCTGTTTTCTAATCATATTTATATGAGAAGTATCCCATGTTGCTCCTATTAATTTTTCAGCTGCATTTTCAGCCTCTGTTTTTGATTTTCCTTCTTTAACTAATTTATCTACAAATTTTTTTCTTGTTTCTTCAACTAAATTTTTTAATTCTTCTCCGCTTGAAATTGCAAATCCATAGGGAGGATTTTCAATACTTATAATAGGAGATTTATTCCCAAATTTTTTATAAGAATTTATAGCTACTGAACTAAAAGTTTCACTTGCTTTTTCTCTTGCAAAATCATCTGCTTTTTTATATATTTCAGGCGTGTGCGTTTGTGCTATAAATTTCATGCTGTTTAACACCTTTTGCAATGTATCTGAGAATTTGCTTGCATTTCTTAGGTCATTGAAATTAGCATTTTTAAAATCTTTTTCTAATTGTTTAGAAACTCCTAATAGAGCTTGTTTTCCTTGTTCATCTGAATATTTATATGCCTGATTATATAATGTATTAATTGATTTATATGCATTTGATAAATAAGTTTGTGCATTTCCAATATTATTCCATGCTGCTATTTGTTCACCTGTTAATTTAGTATCTTGGGGACTTGTTGTTGCAACTAATGGCCAAAAATCTCTTAAAAGCTTGTCAGCACCTTCTTTATAAAAAACCAACTGAGATAGTTTTTCATCCCAATAACTGTCATTTGCTATTTTTAATTCGTGTTCAGGTGTATAAATTTCTCCTTGGGGTATGCTTGGATACCATCTTTTTTCTCTTTCTAATGGGATAAACTGTCCTGTTGACTGGTCAACTGCTATTAATCTCTGCATTACTTGTTTTTTTTCTTTTTCTTCTGGCAATAATAATCCTGCCTTTTCAGCTTGTTTTGCAGGAATCATCTCGCTTCCATAAATACCAGAAGAATGTATGGTTACAGGAATACTTCCATTAGGGTCAATTTCATGGCTTCTTTTTATAATATCTGTAAATTGTCTTTCTGCAGATTCTCTGTTGTCTTCACTCCATCCTTGCTGTGTAAATCCAGAAGGGTCTATGACAGGTGCATGCAATGAAGATTGTGCTCCTGTTAATTTATTTAATCTTTCAATTTCTTTTAATTGTCCTTTAGGTATCATTTCAAAAACTTCTGGATTAATCACAGAAAGTTCTGTTTGTTTCATACCCTGATTTAATAAATTAGTAACTTCTTTTAATTGATTGGCTGTTTGTATACTTGTTGTTCCTCCTATTTCTCCTGGATTTACTCTATAGCCTATGATATTATAATTAGGTTCAAGAAAATAAGATGCTCCTGGATAAATAGTGTCATATGTTACCATATTTTTCCTCTTTTTTATATCATTAATATATAATCTACCTTGCTTATTACTCGATGCAATATTTATTATTTTATTAATTATTTTATATTTAAATATCTATTGAGTTTTTATTTTTTTGTTATTAATGTTTAAACATTATTACTCTATTTAGTTAATTTCTTCTCGGTTATTTGTTTATTTATTATATTCATATTTTCTTTTATTATTCTTATATTTTCTATATCCTCTTGTTCTCTATTATTTCTTGTTTCCTTTTTATTGTTTTCTATTAGTTATTATTGATTATTAAAGATTTTAAATAATTTAAAATCTTCTTTTTCTAGGTTTATCTTGAAAAGGTAAGCCTTGTTCTTCTCTTTTCTCAAGTCTGCTAACATAATCTTCTACTCTTTCTTGTTTAGGATGTCCATGACCAGGATAATCTGAAGTTTCTTGCCATGGCTGAAAGCTCATTCTTTGCTGTTCTGCTGGAATAATTTCAGCTTCTCTTCTTATCAAACCAGGATTTATTGTCATTTCAGGCTCTGATATATTTCTATTTTCAACAGTTTCATAAAACTGTTCTGAGCTTGAATATTGGTGAGGAACATCATATGTTGGTTGTTGAGTTTCATTTTGTTGGTTTTGTGTTTGTTGCTGGGTTCCTGCAATATTTTGCAAATCTTGTTCTAAATTTTCAATTGGAGCTGCCTGCAAAGAAGGAAGTTCTTGCTTGTTTGAAGTAAAAAAATTCTCAAAACTTGGTTCAATTATATTTTCCTTAGATTCAGATATTTCTTCTAACTCTTTTTCTTGTTCAAGATTTTCCTCATCTGTTTCTTGTTCAAAACCATATTCATCTGCTTCTGTTTCTAATTCTTTCAATGTTCTTTTTAATTCATCTTCATTTATATCTGAATTTTCTATTTCATCAAAATCAGAATCTTCTTCTTTCATGATTATATTAGGAAATTTGTTTATTTAAATTTACTTAAATTATTTTTTGTTATATTTTATATCATTAATTTTATAAATCATTATGTGTTTTAGTTATAACTTCAAGCGTTTAGTTGACTTCTTCGCTCGAGATTATATTTTGATTGTTGATTTTTATATTCAAGTTGTATTATATTATTAATTATATTTTTATTTTAGAACTTTTAAACATACATAAATTCTGATTTTAGAACTTATGGATTCTGAATAATCTTTCTGCTTGAGTTTCAGGCGGAGTAGGTTCTTTTTCCTGCATATAAGGCAATGAAGCCATACCATGTGCTTTTTTGTAAATATCAAAGACATTATAACAATTATTTACTGCATTTGATTCTGCTATGCTTCTTACATATTGCTCTGCGTATTTGTCTTTTCTAATTCCTTTTTTTTCTAATTCCTCTAATTTTTGTTTTTCAGCATCTGCTGATTTTGGTTTTTCTTTTTTTGGTTTTATTAAAAAGCTAAACAATGCTGAAAATGGATTTGTATCATCTGATTTAATTTCTTCTTTATGTTCTTTATGTTTATCTTCTAAAAATTCATCTAAATCTGCTTTTATCTGTGCTAATGATTCATCTGTCATTCCCTGAATTAATTTTAAAGAATCATCTATGTCAGAACTGTCTAATTTTTTATGAAGCAATTTAAGTTCGTCTTCATTTAATGCATATGCTTTAAAACTTACATCTGCTCTTCCTCCAAATGCATAATGCTGTCCTACTTTGCTTGGAATCCCTCTAAAATTAAAATCAACTAAAACAATTGCATAATATTTTCTTAATTTTTTTGCTATATTTTTAAAGTTTTCAGGCAGGCCTCTTGGATTATTTACTGCTTCTTGTTCAACATTAACTGCTCTTTTTCCCATAATACTTAATTCTAAAAGAACTGTGTTAAATATATTGATAAATTCAGGATTTTTTTCTAATTTTTCATTCATAGTTAATTTTGCAGCTGCTTTTAAATATGGTTTTGCCCATTTTGTGTTTAATTTTAAAGCCTCTACCTGACTTTTTAAATAACTTTTTTCAATTTCATATCTTTTTTTTAATTCCTGTTCGCTTCTTTTTTTCCATTCTAAAAATTCCTGAAATCTTGGTTTTAATATTCTTTTAACTCTTTCATTTAAATCTAATTTATCAACATCATTTAATGATTTTACAGCCATAAAAGCATCTCTTAAAGTTACAAAATTTAATTGTCCTGTTGTCATTGCATGTATGCTTCCTTGTCCTCTTTGAATATCTACTTTATCTAACCACCTTTGTTTTAAAGCTAGAATTCCTGCCTCTGCTTTTTGTTTGTCTTTTGAATTTGCCTGGTCATAGTGACTTAAAATTATCTGCCATTCTTTTAAATCATAAATCAGATTGATAATACCCTTTAAAATATTATTTACTGTTCCTAAAACCCTTGAAGCTTCTTGTTGCATTTGAGAAGCTTTCCCCTGCAATTCTGAAAAATGCCCGCTTCCAGGAGAGCTTGTGAAATTATCTATAAGTTTTTCAACATCTCCTCCAAACATATCATTCATAAAATCTAATATCCAAAAATAAATTGGTTCTAATGTCTGAACAGCTGAATCATAAACTAATTTATGCTCTACTGGAGGATTTGGTTTGATATTTTTTTCTTCAGCAATTCTATATGTCTCTGAAAATCCTTTTTCTTTTAATAATTTTTTTATAGTATTAGGTTGCGAACTATATTTAGGATTTATGATAGATATTAATAAAGATACGTCATCCATGAAGATATTAATCTAAGCAGGTTTTTAATATTAACGTTTTCTATTTATAGAAATATTTATATAGTTAGTTACCACTATAAAATTATGTCATTGACAGCTATTGTAAAACCAACACATGACTGTAATCTTTCTTGTGTATATTGCTATGTGCCTTCTAGTGCTGAGAGGGGGAGAATGACTAGAGAAACTTTGAGAAATACTATGGAGCAAGTTGCTCAAAATTCAGAAGATAAAAAGGTTCATTTTATTTGGCATGGGGGGGAAGCCCTTATTAATGGGAGTAGATTTCTATCGAGAGGTTGCAACTATATCTAGAAAATTAAGAGGAAGAGATTATTTTGTTAGTAATAGTATACAAAGCAATGGCACTTTAGTTACAGAAGCATTATTAGATTTTATAGAAGAGGAAAACGATTTTCGATTAGGATTAAGTTTAGATGGCCCTAATGAGGTAAATGATAAAACGAGGAAATATGCTGATGGGAGAGGCGTATTTGAAGATGTGATGAGAGGTATAAAACTTGTAAAGAAAAGAAGAACAGATAGGGATGGAAAAATAAATGTAGGTGGAGGAGTAATAGTTGTTCTCAATAGAGGAAATATAGGTCAAATTAGAGAGATTTATGAATTTTTTAAAAGGGAAAGGATAAATATAAAAGTAAATCCTATTGTACCATGTACAGTTTCTGTTTTAAATGGTTTTGGATTAACCCCTATAGAGTATGGTAAAGGGATGTGCGAATTGTTTGATTTATGGATTAATGATTATGATTCAATAGATATAGATCCTTTTGCTGATATAATGGGGAATCTTATGACTGGAATTCCATTTGGTTGCAATTATTCTGTTTCATGTAGGAACAGTTTTGTTTCTATTGGTCCTCAAGGAGATATTTATCCTTGTGGTAGATTTGATGGAATTCCGGAATTTAAGATGGGAAATGTGAATGGGGTTGGAGGATTAGCAAATGCATTAAATTCAGAGATTCAATGTAGATTAAAAGACAGAGGATTAGAAACAATACAAGGGTGTAGTTCTTGTGATTTCGGAAAAATTTGTAATGGTGGGTGTATGCATAATGCATTTGAAATGGTTGGAGATGTTATGAAAAAAGATGGATATTGTGTAGCTTATAAGAAAATATTTAAACATGTGGAGGAGTTTTTGCATAGTGAATTAGCAGAAGCAGAAGCAAAATGACAGAACACAATTTTGAACAAGAAGAAATAGAAATTTTAGGACATAAAATTAGGCTTGCGAATATAGAAAATCCGCATTTAAAAAGGGCAATAAGAAATAGGCAAAACTTTTTTTTATTTAATTATGGAGATAGTCCATATTCTGATGGACACACAGAAATACATGTCGACTCTGGATCTGGGAGCAACCATAGAGATGAAATAACATATAGTTATCAAGATACTAAAGATCCCCCTTGCTATGATGATTCATATGCTAGACGCCATTAAAAATGCTACAGATCCCTTTTTATCTAAATGAGGGTAGACGGTGTGCTCAAACATCAATACGTTCTGTATTAAGCTTTAAGGGCATTGAAAAATCTCTTGATGAAATTGATGAATTAATGCGAGTTAATCCAGGAACCCCAATTACTTTGGTTCAGATAGCTAGCGCATTTGATACTTTAGGAATTGATTTTTATTATCCAGTTCGAGCTGTTTTTGAAAGGCTTTCTTGGGAAGAGTTAGAAAGATTTAGTAAAAAAGTATATCCTAATGAATTAATAGATTCATTTGATTTCGATGCAATACAATCTTCTTTTCTTGATATTAGAAATAGAAATGCATATACTGTTCGTATGAATAGACAGTCTTTACAAGAGTTACAAAATCTATTGAGGGCCGGACAAATCCCCATATGTTTAATTAATATTGAGAAAATGGATGGAAAAGAGGATAGAAAGAAAGGGCATTACCTTATTTTAACAGGAATTGGTAAAAAATATATTTATGCTCATGATTCTGGTCCTGTAACTGCTGAACCAAATAGAAAAATATCAAAAGAAAGATTTTTGAATGGATGGAATCTAGGAATTATTGATTGGGATGTTATAATTGTTTAAACTTTCCTTATGAAATCTGTTAAGTTCTTTTTTTCAAATTTAATAATTTTTCCTGTTTGAGAATTTATTACTATATTAATTATTATTAATCCTTCAAAAATGCAAGTTGTATTCCATGCTTGTTCATTATTATAAATTTGCAAAATAGCTATTATTTTTTGAAGTTCTTGAGTTATTTTTTCTTCTCTTAGTTTGTTTTTTATAATTTCTTGAAGTTTATTTAAATCAATATTAATATTAGGGGAGATTGATTTTAATTCTTGTTTAGTCTCTGTTTGAATGAGCTCTTCTTGTTTCATTGAAATTTGATTATTTATGTCAATTGAAAAACTAAATATTTTATTATCTGTCTTGTAATCTAATTGAAATTGGTTGCCAATTCCTATAAAATCTAGAACAAAATAACCTATGACAAGCTCTGCATTTTCATAATCCTGCTTGAATCTTTCAAATGCTTTTGATGATTCTATTTTTTGAAAAAGTGTTTTGAAGAGCATGTTTTAATAATATTTATTTAAGATATAAATATTTATATATTGAAATATTAATTTAATTTTATGACTACTCATCAAAATCTTAGACTTCTTTGGCAAGATAGAGAGCCTTTAGAAGATTTTCAAAAAAGGATGGAGGGCGTTGTTCAGAGAAGAAAAGGAGTAAAACCTTATGAAAAACAAATGTTTGAAGAAGGTTGGATGTATATTGGATGGTCAAGTTATCGTCCTTCTTGGATTGTTAATGATGGAAAAATTTTTCAGCCAGAATCTAAATTAGCTGATGCAATATATAGTATTTTGGAAAATGAAGGAAGATTTGTATTTGATGAACATACAGACTTATGGAAACCAAAAGAACTTGTTCCAGCAGTTAGAGAGATATGCAGACAATTAAATCCGAGAATGCAGAGATTTTTACAAAAATATCAAGGAAAAGCTTTATTATTAGATAAAGTGGCAGATAGAGAAGAGGGAAAAGATTGGGGCCTTAATTCTAGAGATATATCTTGGTGGATAAGAATAGCATCTACAAGATTATTTAGTCTTTCTCATCAATCTCTTTTTTAATTGTTTTAATAAAATCATTTTTGCTTGATGATGAAACTTTTCCATTTTTTCTTACTGCTAATGTATTTGATTTTTCTTCTTTATCTCCAATTACAATTATATAATTTATTTTTTGAAGTTCAGCATCTCTTATTTTTCCTTCAAGAGGAATTTGTCTTAAATCAATTTCAGCTCTTATGTTATGAGCTTTTAATTCTTCAAATAATCTTTCACATGCTTTATTATTTCTATCTGTAAAATTAATTACTTTAACTTGAACAGGTGCAAGCCATAATGGAAGATGTCCTTTAAAATGCTCAAGCAAGATTCCTATAAATCTTTCTAATGAGCCATAAACTGTTCTGTGAATCATAATTGGTTTTTGTTTTTTGTTTTTTTCATCTGTATAATTTAAATCAAATCTTTCTGGCATTGCAAAATCAGCTTGAATAGTTGCACATTGCCATGTTCTTCCTAAAGAATCTTTAATATGAAAATCAATTTTGGGGCCATAAAAAGCACCTTCTCCTTTGTTTAATTTAAATTTTATGTTTTGTTTTTCTAATACTTTTTCTAAAATAGCTTCTGCTTTATCCCATTGCGAATCGGTTCCAATTCTTTTTTCAGGGCGTGTTGAAAGTTCAACATGATAACTAAACTTGAAAATTTTATTATAAAAATAATCTATTAAATTCATTATATTAATTACTTCTTGCTCCATTTGTTTTTCATTTGCACAATATATATGAGCATCATCTTGAGTAAATTGGATAACTCTGAATAATCCTCCTAAAACACCTGAAAGTTCCTGTCTATGTACACATCCTAATTCAGCAACTCTTAAAGGAAAATCTTTATATGATTTTGGAGAATTTCTATAAACTAATATTCCTCCTGGACAATTCATTGGCTTTACTGCAAAAATTCTTTTTTCATATTCTGTTAAGAAAATATTTTCCCTGTATTTTTCCCAGTGTCCTGAAATCTGCCATAATCTTTTATCTAAAATTTGAGGAGTAGAAATTTCCTGATAACCTGCTTTTTTATGTTGCTCTCTCCAAAATTCAATTAATAAATTTCTTATTGTTAATCCTTTGTCATGCCAAAACACCATTCCAGGTGCTGTTTCTGAAAAAGAAAATAAATCCATGTTTTGTCCTAAAATTCTATGATCATTTTCTTTTAACTTTCTCCTGTCTAATTTTGTTTTTGAGATTTCATCTAAAAGCTGCTTATAATTATATTTTTCTTCAACTACTTTGCTTTTTATATTTATTATTTCTCTTGAAAGTTCTGATAAAGGATGTCCTTTTACTTTTAATTCAAATTCCTTGTAATAACCAAAAGGAGCTCTTGTTGTTTTGAATTTTTGTTTTTTTAATTCTTTGTCTGCTTGTTCTAATGTTTTTAATGCAAAATCAGGGCTGCTTAAAGAAGAAGATAAATGAGCATATGGATATAATACTATGTTTTTTGCATTAACTTGTTTTGCAATATCTTTTATTTCAGAAACTAATTGGGTTATTATATTTGGGTTGCTTTCATCTTGTTTTTCAATTGCAGTAAGAATAACTAAAGGCTCTTTTACTTCTTCTAGTTTCTTTTTTGTTTCTGGCAGTTCTTCAATCTGCTTTAAAGCTTTTTTCAATGGCTTGAATTTTATATAATCGCAATGCAATGATAAAATTTTCATAAATTAATTATGCTAAAGGGATTTATAAAAGTAATTGAAAACTTACCCGCACATAGAAACATTTATAAATAGTTATCACTGCATAGTTAGACAAAATGGTAGTTAAAAATTATACTCCAAAAAATGTATTAAGAGGACAAAGAAAAGTTCCTAATACAAGAAGAAGTTATGCAGGATTAAAAACAGCTTTAACTGTAGTTTTATCTGCTTTAGGTTTATGTGTTTATGATATAGCAAGTTCAAAAGTAGAAGATTTAGCTGAAAGAACCAAACAAGGAACAGAATTTGCAGAAACTATTAATCCTGTACAAAATAGACAAGAAAGACAAAAACCATTGCAAACTTCTAATATTGAAACAAGTGTGCAAAATGCTCAAGCTGGAAATCAAGCTTATGATAGAAATTACAGCACAAGAAATCTTGAAAATGAAAATGAAACATATTTACTAGCAAGAATGGTTTATGGTGAAGCAAGAGGAGAATCTAAAAATGAACAGATTGCTGTTGCATATGTTGCTTTAAATAGATTAAAAGAAAAAAGATTTGGAAATAATTTAAAAGAAGTTTTATTACAACCACACCAATTTTCATGTTTTAATAGAAATGATGTTAATAGAACAAAATTAATGAATCCTGAAGCAGAAACTTTTGAACAATGTTTAGAGGTTGCAAGAGGAGTTTTATCAGGAAAATATAAAGATAATACAAATGGAGCAACTCATTATTTTAATCCAAAACAAGCAAATCCCAGATGGGCAGGGGGAATGCAAAGAACAAACACTCCTTCTTATTTGGAACATAGATTTTATAAAGAAAGATAAAAACCAACTAATCCTAATAAACTTAAAAGTACGAATTATAAATAAATTAAATTATAAATAAAAATAAAAAAATAAATTTATGCAGTAACTTTTTCGGCTACAGTTCCTGTTGATGTCAAGTCAACTGAACTTCCTGTTTTTCTATAAACTATTGTTATATCGCCTTTAAACGAAGCTCCTGCTGTTAAAGCAGTTGTGCATGTAACTGTTATAGCTTCTGCTTCTCCTGTAGCAATTGGTGTTGCAGTGCTGTAAGTTCCACAATTTGTAACTTCTACACTTTGAATTGTATAGTCTTCTCCGCCATTATTTTTAAGTTCAAGTGTAACACCTGCACTTGCTTTTACATTGTGTGCATTAACATAAAATGGCGGATTTACAACCGCAGTACCTGTAACATATTTTCCAGGGCTGAAAACTCCGAAATATGCCAAAACACCAATAGCAATAACTGCTGCTAAGATAGCCCAGCCATAAGTCATCAAAAACTCCATAGCTGCTTGTCCTTTTTTTTGCATTCTTACCTCCTTTTATTATAATATATTATTTATTTGTAAAATTACTATATAAACGTTTCTGTAATGCAAGTAGAACAATATAATGTGTTTTTAATGATAATAATATATATAACCTATTAGAATATTGACATAGCTAATTCTTATTTAGATTTTTTATGATTATTGATTAAGTTTAATAGAAAATGCTATTTTTATAATTATAACTAATTAGATATTTTGACAATAGCAACTTCTCCCTTCTTGGATGCATTTTCCTGAAGGGCATGTTCCTGAGCATATCCCATATTTATCAAAATAAAATCCACACTCTCTTTCATTAATATCTAATGGAAGTTCAGTTGTTTCTGAATTATTAGATGTTCCTTGGTTAGTTTCACTTCCTGCTCCATTGCTTTCTCCTCCTGAACCACCCCCTTTGTTAACTGCATTTTCTGTAGTTTTATTATTTGTTTTGGAATTTAAATTATTATCTGAATTCTCTTTGTCATTTAACTTATTAATTTTATTTGATTTAAAAATAAAAAGAACTCCTAAGATTAATAATAAAATTATTAATACTATATATATAATTGTTATTTTTTTCATATTATTTTATATTTTTTAAGTATAAAAGATTAACTAATCCCATATACATTTAAATGAGGGGAGTCTAATTTAAACCATGAAGGCATTCCAGCAACTGAATATGCTGATGGATTGTCAGATGAAAAATAAATATAATCAACACATGATTTATCTTTTATTGCAATTCCCTGGCTAGAAAGTTTTGGAAGATAAACTAAAGATTCAATTCCACTTGAACTATTTGATGTTATTCCCTGCAGTCTGTTTAAAAAGCTTGGGGCAGTTGTTGATTCTATATAATAAGAAGACTGGGTATGTGCTAATAAATTAGAAATATCTATTGGTTCATAAATAGTTTTATTAATTTTGTTAATTATTTGCCCTCCTGTATTTATAACATAAAGAGGATCTTCAAAACCTTCAATTTTTATCAATGATTTTATATTTTCTTTTTTGTTCCATGAGGCAAGCTCTGCCATATCTTTCATTGTAAGGTTCAGTGAAAGAATTAAAGCAACATGCCATGGATCTTCTTGAGTTATTAAAATTTCCGGATTGGTTAAATTTAAATTTATATTTAATCTTTTTGATTTTTCATTTACTGATTCTACAATATCTTTATATGTAACCCCTATTAATATTTCAGAGCTGTTTCCATCAACTGTTCCATTAAAAAACGCTTCTCTAAAAAAAGAATTTATATCTGTTATATATTGCCCTTTTTTTGTTATATAATCTTCTGCTGAAAATAATGTCCTGAATCCTATTATGTAAACTTCTCTCTGCAAATCCTGTTCAATAGAAAAAAGAAAATTATTCATTGTTTCAATTCTTTTATCGATTGATTTTCTGCCCTGAACTACTGAATAAAAAGTGTAAGATATTAGAAATAAAGACATTAAAGCTATGGCTAGTATTGTAAAAAACATTGCTTTTTTATTCATTTTTCTCATTTTTTTATTATTAATATATAATTTTCCTTGCTTTCTACTCGGCTCTTTTCTTATTCAAGCTTTTTAATTTATCTTCTCTTAGCTTATTGTTTTATATTATTAATTTTTAACATAATCGAGTTTTTTTAGTTATATGTTATACTTCTTATAGTTTTATTTTTCTATTATTAATTAATATTTTTAATTTCATTTTAATCCCAAATTCTTACCTGAACTTCTGTTGACCATGTATATGGAATGCCTGTTACTTCAGAAGAACTTATCTTTAAGTTCTGATTTGTAAATTTAATTTCTATTTTATAATCTGAATCTAAATCAAGTATTTTTAATAAATTATAGACTGCAGATTGAATTGCATCATTGCTGTTATATTCCTGTTTATCTTTAGTATAATAACAAATTTCTGTTCCTTGATAAGAAGAAGGGATTGATGTTGTTGTATTTGTATTATCTTCAAAATCAATATTCCATATACAACCGTTAGCAACAGCAGATATTTTTGAATAAGCAGATATATCTTTTAATAAAGTATAAATTATTTTGTTATTAATAGAACCGTAAGTTGAGTTTTGAGGGGAATTTCCTGTTGTTAATTCTATTATATTGTTTTGTTGTATTGTATTATTAGGAATGCTTATTGCATAAGGGTCTCCTAATCTTGTATAATCATTTCCATAATCACTTAATTTATAAATTGAAATATTATTAATTTTAACATTGTCTGTCCATCTAGAGCCTGAATATGAGATTACTTTTGCTTCTAATAATTTAGAATCCTGTACTAGAGAAAAACTTCCTGAATATTGGTTATCAAATAATTTTTCTGCTGTTATTGTTATTCCATAAGGAGTTTCATGTTTAGTGTAATTAAATTCTATATATGAATCAGGATATAATTCAGAATAAGCAGTTCCTATCACTTCTATTGTCTGTTCTTTATATGCTGCTTCTATTATTTCTTGAACAACTCTCCTATAAATTTCAGAGATTTCATCAACACTTGAATAATAATATGTTCCATGTCCGCAGTCTGCTATTGACTGCATTGTTGTTTCATCTGCATCATCTCCAAAACCAATTGCATAAACAGTTATATTATAATTATTATAAGCATCACAAGCTGCTTTTATTGCATCTTGTTTTGCATCTCCTGTTCCTTGTTCTGAGCATCTGACATTTGCTTCTCCATCGCTCATAACAACCATTGAGCGAAATTTATCTGAAGATGAATATAATAATAAATTATTTGTTGCTTTGTTTATACCACAGCATATGCATGTTGAACCTACTGCTTTCCAATTATCTACTTTATCTTTTAATGAAACAGTATTTGTTGAAAGAGCATGGTAATCTGCATCATAAGCGTTTGTCTGATAACCAATCAACCCAACCCTGTTTCCTGAATAATTTAAAACAGAATCTATAAATTCTTTATTTGCTTGTTTAGCATTGTTTATTTTATTTTCACATGTTCCTGAACAATATTCGCAATTTTCTTGATTATTGCTGCATCCCCCTCTTAAAAGACAGCACCAGAAACTGCTTCCTGAACATGTTCCACACATACTTCCAGACAAATCAGTTACTGAAAAAACATCTGCGGGTTTTGTTAAATTAGAGACATAAGAGACATTTTCAACACCCAATCTTATAGGGGTTGTCTTTTCACTTAAATCATTGTAATTTAATAAAGAAGATAGCTGGCTATTGGTTAATACAATTGTTTGCTCTCCTGATGTTGAACCATTAAAAATTATTTTATTTCCTATTGTAAGGAAAGTTTCATAAGGATTGTTGAAATGAAGAGAAATTTTCAGATTATTTAAGCTTCCTGGAACATAAAACCCGTCATATAAATTAATAATTCCCTGTATTCCTGGGAAATAATATCTTTCTGAAGGCTGATATTGCGAATCATTATAAAAAATTTTAACAAACCCCCCTGCCACATATAAATTATTTCCAGCAAGTTTTATTATATTTATTCCTTGATTAAAATTGCTCAAATAAGATTCTAAATTATAGATTGCAGGAATAAAGCTTGACGGAGAAGCTTCATAATGCCCTGAAAAAATATTATTTATGTAAATATTAAAATCTTTGTTTATTGCTATTTCTAAATTTATATTTTTTAATTCACCCATGTAATCAATATTTGCTGATATATTTCCGTCTCCAACATAACCTCCAAAATAAAAATATTTTGTCTGAATACTGCTTGAAAGATATGCTCTTGAAGAATATCCTGTTACTCCAGCGCCTTCGTTTATTCCACTTATTATTTGTCTGCTTGTTTCAATATTTTTTGCTGATTCAATATCTGTTTTATTTTTTGATGAAATTAGTTTATTCCCATACCATAATCCAATATTTTGATTTGTATCTAAATTTTCAAGTACAGAATCTGCAAGTGCTTTTGAGGCTTCTAAATCTGTTACATAAAATTCACCTATCTGCTCTAAAACTGTTTTATTCAAATCAGTTATTTTTCCTTGTGAAATTAATTCTTGAACATAAGAATTTTCTATCTCTCCTATTTTTAATGATGATAAGACTAAAAGAACATCTGACTGAATCTCTATGTTTTTATGAGAATATATTATCAAAGGATATGCAATTAAAATTGTCATGAAAATTATAATTAGAGCTATTAATGCATCTGTGCTGAATAAAATACCTCTTTTTTCCATCTCTTTTTTGTTTTAATTTATATTATTTATTAATTTTATATATTGTCACGCGATTTAGTCGTAGTTCTTCACGTGATAATGTTTTACTTCTTCTCTCGAGATTATGTTTTAAGTTAATGATTTTATTATCTTATTTTTGTTATTAATCATTAATTTATAATTTCCTTTGCTTACCACTCGGCTCCTTTGTTCTTAGCTTAATTATTTATTGATTATTAGTCTTTTTGTTATTTTTATTATTCGTATCTTATTAAATTTGGGTTTTTTTAATCCCATATATACAAATACATTGTTAATGGTTTGTTTTTATATATTGTGAATCTTGTTATTTTTACAAGATTTTCAGTGTCAATATTGTCAGGATTTATTCCAGGCTTTCCAAAACCGCTTATTGTTTGCGAATCGATTACCATATCATTGTTTAAAAATAAATAATAGTCAAATTTTGTATTAAAAATAGATTTTGTTTTATCATAGTTATTAATAGTAAGTTCATAAAAATTCTCAAGTTTTGTCTGGTTTATTTTGTTATTATCGAGAATTCCTATTTTTATTACATTATCCTGATTCCAGTTTTGAGGATAACCGTCTGACAATATACTATCTGCTATTATTCCTCCATCATAAATCAATGAATCTATGTTCTCTTGTGCTTCATTAGGCGAGTTCAGGCTATACATAAAGAAAGCAATTATTCCTATAAAAAAAATAATTGATGCAATCATTAAGTCTGTTCCAAACATTTGTGCTTTTTTTTTCATTTTAATTTAAATAAATTTCTCCTTGTTGTTTTTCAATTTTGTTTGTGCCTTTCAATGGCTGTCCGTTTATATCAAGAACAGGAAAAGCAACAGCATTTTTATTGTCAGATGTTTTTAAATAAACCATATTCTCTGTTATGCTTATAGTATAATCCTTATTTCCTATTTTATCTGGAATTTTAAATTCCCTGTAATATCCATCTCCTGCTTTTGAAGCAAGATTAATTTCATTTTGAAATGTTATTCCTATTTCTTTAAGTTCTAGATTTTGCCTTTCTTGTATTTTATCAGACATATTTTCTTGAATAAGCATGAAAAAAATAGTGAAGAAAAATAAAATAACAGAAACTAATATTATGAATTCTATTGCTGCCTGAGCTTTTTTTATTTTCATTCTAACCTTTCCATTATCTCATTAATAACTTCTTCTACACTTTTATTATTTGTATCAATAATCTCTCCATATTTAAAAGAAGTTGATTTTCTATAAACTTCTTCTGTTGCGTCTTTTCCATGTATTTTCTTTCTCTTGCTATCCCTAGTTATGCAGACTTTAAGAGGAGCCTTTAATGTAAATACATAATGTGGAAAATCTAATTTATTTATCAAATCTTCAATTTGCTCTTTGAAATAAAAATTTCCATCAAATATAACTGCTTTCCCTTTATCCAATAACTTCTTTGCTTTTTTTGAAGCAATTTCATTTGCTTTTAGAAAACTTCTAATAGATACATATCCATCTTCCCATTCTTCTATATTGTTCTCATCAAGAATTCTATCATAAGCCACATATTTAGCATTAAGCTTTTTTGATAGTTTTTCAGATATTGTAGATTTCCCAATCCCTAAGGGTCCCCTTATAATGATGTAGTATGGTTTTTTCATTTTAAATTAAACTTAGAATGATATTATCCTGTTCTGCTTTTACCTTCATTTTTCTTAATCCCGAAAAACTAGGCAAGGTTCCTAAAATTGGTACTTTACTTGAAAATGAAATTTTATTTATTCCTGAGTTTGTCTGCACAGTAAAAATTAAATCATTTTCCAAAATTTCAATATTTTGAATATTGTCTGGGAGATAAACTGATATTGTTGCCTGGGATGGTTCTCCTGTATAAAAAACAGATTCAGAGGTTGATATAATTTTATTTGCAGAATGGGTTATTTGATTCATTTTTATTTCATCTTTTATAGCGCCACTGTAAAACAAAGCAAGCCCTAAAATTGTTATTATAATTAATGTAATAAGCGCCATTACAACAAGATATTCTACACTGATTTGAGCTTTTTTTATTTTCATCTTTTTTTAGTAAGGTTTATAAAATTGTCTTATGTTCTTATTATATAATATTAAGAATATATTTAAACATTGTTATGTAACATGATAAAAGGGGAAAAAACAATTAGTTCAAGAGTGGTTATTATAGTAGTGTTTATACTTTTGATTAATGTTTTTGGACTTTTATTTAATTATGGAAATCTTAGATTTAATAAAACCCTGACAGGAAACTCTATTGTAAACACTCTTTCTAAAACTTATGGGACCATGCCCTTTCTTTCAAAAATTTTTTTTATTGTCCAGTGGAGTGCACTTTTTTTAGTAATTTTTATTGCTTTATTTAGAGATAAGGGGATTATCAATAGAAAAAAAGAGATTGCAGGAGTTGATTTATCAAAAATGTCAAAGAATTCTAAAACAGATTTAGATACTTTATATAATATTATTCAGAATAAAAAAGAAATAAGAGTTTCTACAATATCTAAGCTTTTTAAAGTAAACAAAGATGTTGCAATGGAATGGTGCAGAATATTAGAATCTGGAAATCTTGCTGTTATAGATTATCCTGGTTTTGGAGAGCCTGTTGTTAAATTAGCAGGCTATAAACAAGAAAAGAAAGGAAAAATTAAAGAAGAAATAAAAAAGAAGAATGAAAATGAAAACATAAAACAGAAAAAAGAAAATATTAGTAAAAAGCAAGAATTTAAAAAAATTGACAAAAGGCAATTTAGATTAAACAAGAAAGCTGAAAAAAAGAGAAAAAGAGCTGATGAAAAACTGAGAAAAATCAAAGCAAAAAATGAAGAAAGTTCTTAGATAATAAAAAGAGGGTGAAATGAAAAAGAAAAAACCTGTTAAACTTAGCGAAAAAAAGAAAAGTATTAGAAAATTAAAGAAGATAAAATATAAAAATAAATTAAAAAAACAGATTTTTAATAAAAAAACAGAGATAAAAATAATAAAAAAAGAGATAAAGGGGGAGAAAGCAGAAGAAAAAAGAGAATTAAGGGCAAGAGTAATATTGCAGAACCTAAAAAAAGGAGTTTTAGAGAAATATCCTATTGAAGTTGACAAAGCAAGGGTTAATGTAGCAATAAAAAAAGATGAAACAGGGATTATTTATGAGCTTAGTGTTCCTGAAATAAGTATTGCTACTGCTGTTCTTTTAAATGAAATAAGAAATGAATTAGTGACTGCAACAACAGTAAGCATGAAAGAAATTATAGACCCTACTGCTTTTAATGAGATTAAAAAAAGATTTATGAACGAAGCAAGAAATCTTTTGAAAGAAAAAATTCCTACAATATCAAAAGATATGGAGGAGTTTTTAATAGGAAAGTTAATGCAGGATATGCTTGGATTAGGAGAAATAGAATTTTTGGTTAATGACCCAAGTTTAGAGGAAGTTGTTATTCCTTCTTCAAAAGAACCAATAAGAGTTTATACTAAAAAATATGGGTGGATTTCAACAAACCTTAGAATTGCAAAGGAAGAAGAAATAAACAATTACTCAAATATTATTGCAAGGAGGATTGGAAGGCAGATAACTGTTTTAACTCCTTTGTTAGATGCTCACTTGGTTACAGGAGACAGAGTAAATGCAGTTTTATACCCAATAAGCACTAAGGGAAATACAATTACAATAAGAAAATTTGCAAGAGATCCT
>CAYGVK010000001.1:0-304 GCA_964353375.1 Candidatus Woesearchaeota archaeon | reverse complement strand
TTTTTCGACCTGATGAATATGAGATTGAGCATTAATATATGCAAGAGATCCTTTTACAATAATTGACTTAATAAAAAATAACACATGCAGTCTGGAAATTGCTGCTCTTTTATGGCTTGCTATTGAATATGAGATGAATATTTTAATTTCAGGAGGAACAGCATCTGGAAAAACCGTTTTGTTAAATTCATGCATGCCTTTTATTCCTCCCAATCACAGAATAATAAGTGTTGAAGATACAAGAGAATTAATGCTTCCTGATTTTTTATACTGGACTCCTTTAGTAACAAGAATGCCTAATCCA